>DSBF01000337.1 GCA_011049495.1 Ignavibacteria bacterium | reverse complement strand
GGTATTCGGATCATCAAAAGTTTTAACTGTGTACCAATCGACATACTTTGAATTTTCTTGGTTCTCAACAATATCTTTAAAAGCCCAAAACTGTGTACCGGTATGATTGAACACGCCGTCGATAATTATTTTCATGTCACGGTTATGTACTTCTTCAATGAGTTTTAGAAAGAGTGAATCAGCCGAAGTCCATTTCCAAGTTGAAGGATCATTCGGGTCTTCGGTTGCCCATATTTCTCTGTCCTTTTCGGGATTGGGTCCGAAATTATTATCAACGTGATGATACATTGAAGCATCATATTTATGAAGAGACGGCGCTTCGAAAATCGGGTTAAGATAAATTGCGGTTATACCAAGATCTTTAAGGTAATCAAGTTTATCGATAACACCTTGCAGGTCGCCGCCGTAGCGTCTTATGTTGGCATTACCGTAAAAATCTCTTCCGGTTGCTTCTTCCCATGGCTGAAGCTTATACCAATCCGAAGTCCATGGATGAACCTGCCAGTCCTCGGGCACAAAATAAGGCCAGGCGCCTTCCATATCAATCGGCTGCGGATCATTTAATGGGTCTGCATTGTGAAATCTTTCGGGAAATATTTGATACCAAACGGCTTCCTTTGCCCAAGCAGGAACATCTTCAAGTTCGATTGTCTGTTTCGTTTCATTATTACAGCTGATAAATAACAGAGTGACCAAAAATAAAATTAACTTTTTCATACATACCCTCGTTCATTGAATTGATAAGGTAAAAATAAAAAACTAAACATTAAGTTTGTGGAGATTTTGAGTAAAATTTGTTATTCTTACGTCTCAAAATTTTGAGTGTTGCCCTCCTACGTCAAGACTACGGAGGGTTTGAGAATGTTCTTAAAAGTAAAATTGTCCGTCTTCGTCTGTAAAAACGGACAACGCGGCGACATGGAGAGTTGGCAGAGTGGTTGAATGCGGCGGTCTTGAAAACCGTTAAGGATGCAAGTCCTTCCGGGGTTCGAATCCCTGACTCTCCGCAAGACCGTTTTAGACATTAGTTTGAAACGGTTTTTTTATGTCCTATTATAATTTGTAGTGGCTGTAGACGTACTTCTTGGACATACTATGGACACTTTTTGGTCACTCACTTCTCACTCCATAATGATGATTATTTTTCTTCGTATTCGGTTCGAGATTATGAAATAACAATATCTACTTTAGAGTTAGCAATAATGGAAATGTTATACCTCGTACCACAACAAGAATCCTTTGAGGAAGCATGTTTAATAATGGAGGGATTAAGTACACTTCGTCCTAACCCCGTTACTGATTTATTAATAAGTGCTAGCTCGGTCAAAGTAAAAAGAATGTTCATGTGGATGGCTGAAAAAGCTAATCATCCTTGGGTAGAAAAAGTGAACGTATCCAAAGTTGATTTCGGAAGCGGAAAAAGGGTGATAGTTAAAAACGGAAGGTTGAATAAAAAATATAATATAACTGTAACAAAAGAATACGAACGAATTTCTTAAAATCCCAAATTTTCCTAAATAGGAAAATTTTATAATTCGTGAAAATTGATTTGATAATTTTCCTAATATATGCTAATTTCCTAAGTAGGAAAAGGTAAGTAAATAAGAAAATATGTTAACCGAAGAAAAAGTATTTGAAATATTGCAAAAAAACGATAATCTCTACGATCCTCTCATAATAGAGAGATTAGAGAGGGAGGTTAATTACATTGTTGGAAATCAGAATCGAAAGCTTGACGCTAAAATGATTCTTAGATTCCGCGAAATGAGATATAATTTGCTAATTGAACAAAAAAGTAGAACCGCGCCTATAGTCGTAGAAGGGGCAATAAACACGTTAAGGAATTATAAGGAATCACGAGAATATAATGACGAGATTTTAACTCTTTTAGTGCCTTATCTAACGGAATCGATACTTGGAATGCTTAAAGAAAATGATTTATCGGGAATTGATACCAATGGTAATTACTATATAGTTTCTAATAAGTTAGTTGCTATCAGGTTAGATAAGAAAAATCAATATCCAGAACAAAAGTACATAAAAGATATCTTCAGCAGGAAAAGTTCCTTAGTTGGAAGATTGTTGCTCGAAAGTCCAGATCAGTATAATAAAATAGGAGAAGTGTTAAAAAAAATAAAAGAAATGGGAGGAGGAATTACATTATCAACCGTATCAAAAGTTCTTTCGGAGATGGAAGATCAGTTAATTATATCGAAGAGGGGAGGAAAGATAAATTTATTACAACCCGAGAAGTTACTCGGTAAATTATCATCGGAATATCAATCACCAAACTATATTGATATTATTAGAGTTAAGTTGCCAACAAAAAGAAGTGATGCTAAAAACGTACTAATAGAAAATTTTGGAGATGATTGGATCTGGACGGGTGAATCATCAGCCGACAAATATACTTCAACTCCGATAATGGATGAGTACAAAATTTATTTAAGATCCGATAACTCGATTGATGCAAAAAAAGATATTTCTAAAATTATTGATGAGCGGTTTTTTAATTGTACTATTCAAATTATTCCGAAGTCGGATGATTTCGTTTTCTTTAATTCCCAAAACAATTATGCATCAAAGATCCAGACATACTTAGAGTTAATGAATTTAGACAAAAGAGAAAGAGAAATAGCAGCAGATATTAAAAGGGATATATTAAATGCAATTGGATGAAAACTCTAACGAAGACTTCTTAATCGGAGCGTTGAATGAGTTAGCTGCCGAGCTTAAAAAAGTAGATATAAAATGTATTGTTGGTGGAGGATTCGCGCAGCATATCCGAGCAAAATATTTTATTGCTAAGATAAGCCCGAGATATAAATTCCGTATTCTACAAAGTTATTCGGAGTATAAAAGTGCATGCAAAAATTTTCCAAATTAATTTTTTGGTCACTTTTTAGTTATCAATTTTCAAAAAACCTCTGAAATTAATTATTGAATTAGAATTTTAAAATACCTATCCCTACTTCAAATCTTTATAATAAAGTATATTTGTTGTAAATTGCCAACGTTTTCAAACTTGTAGAGTGGTCATGCGCTTAAAAACTCTTTCCCCCAAACAAGCACTTAACAAAGCATATCAAAGACAAAAACCATTCCGTAATGAGTTCAATATTTTTAAGGATAATCTTCTAAAATTATTGAATGAACTTAATCCGAAAGAGAGTGAAGAGCATAACAAAAATTATGTCGCAAAATTTTTTCAGAACAGTTTTTACTCCGGTAATCTTGTAAACACAAGCGGAAAGATTGATCTTGCAATTTATCTTGGTAAAGATGCAAAAAGTAAAGTCGGTGTTATCGGTGAAGTAAAAGCTCCGTCCGAGAAAAACGATATGCCGGTAAAAGATAACTTGAATGTAAAAGCAATGCATCAAGTTATGCTTTATTATCTGCGTGAAAGAATTGAAGAGAAGAATGACGATATAAAAAATATTTTCATCACCAACGGTTACGAATGGTTCATATTCGATGCAAAACTTTTTGAAAAACTTTTCCATAAAAACAATGAACTTGTAAAACGTTATAAAAGCTGGGCTGCGGATAAAAAAGTAAGCAGCAACACCGATCACTTTTATAAAGAAATAGCTTCGGACTTCTTAAACAATCTCGATGCCGAAATTGAGTTTGTTCATTTTGATTTACGTAAATATGAAAAAGAATTAAAATCAAAATCGGGAGATGAAAGGAAGTTAATCTCGTTATACAAAATATTCAGCAAACCGTTTTTATTGAAAGAGCAGTTTACAAACGACAGCAACTCATTAGACAAATCATTCTATAACGAGTTGCTGTACATAATCGGCTTAGAAGAAGTTAAAGAAGGAAGCAAAAAATTAATACGACGCAAAGGCGAAGAGAAACGAGAACCGGGTTCTATAATTGAGAACACGATTGAAAAGCTCAAGTCGAAAGATACGCTTGCTTATTTTGAAGATGCGGAAAAGTTCGGCGAGAATAACGAGGAAAAACTTTTCAACATTGCATTGCAATTGAACATTACCTGGATAAACAGAATACTTTTCTTAAAACTTCTCGAAGCGCAGCTTGTTAACTATCACCAAGGGAATACTGATTATAAATTTTTAGATACAAAAGTAATTGCCGAGTACGATGACTTAGACGAACTTTTCCACGAAGTATTAGCCCGCAAATTAGATGAACGATCAGGTACCGTAAGAGAGAAATTCAAAAAGATACCTTACCTCAACAGTTCCCTTTTTGAACGGAGCGAACTTGAACGCAATACAATTTCAATCGATAGTTTAAAAGACCGCTTCAAAATAAAAGTTCATCCTTCAACCGTATTGAAAGATGAAAAAGATAACCGCTTCAAAGGAGAACTTTCGACTCTTAAATATCTACTGAAGTTTTTGGATGCTTACGACTTTTCAACCGAAAGTACCGGCGAAGAAATTCAAGAAGAAGGGAAGTCGCTTATAAATGCATCGGTGCTCGGATTGATATTCGAAAAGATAAACGGTTACAAAGAAGGTTCTTTCTTTACACCTGGATTCATAACAATGTATATGAGCCGCGAAACTTTAAGACGCGTGGTAGTGCAGAAGTTTAACGATGCGTTAAAAAGCAGTTACAAAGATTTCGATGAACTTAAAAGTGAGTTAGACAGAACCAAAGAAGGAAGAGAGAAAGCAAACGAAATAATCAACAGTCTTAAAGTCTGTGATCCTGCCGTCGGTTCGGGGCATTTTCTTGTTTCAGTGTTAAATGAAATAATAACAATTAAATCTGAACTCGGTCTGCTCTGTTACCGCGACGGAAGCCGTGTTCAGAATTACTCTGTTGAAATAGAAAACGATGAACTGATTATAACGGATGTTGAGACCGAAGACATCTTTAAATATCACCTTAACCAAAAAGGAAATGTAATTGACGAACTGCAGAAAATGCAGGAAACGATCTTCCACGAAAAGCAGACGATAATTGAAAACTGTTTGTTCGGTGTTGATATAAATCCGAACTCGGTAAATATATGCAGACTCCGTTTGTGGATTGAACTTCTCAAACATTCATACTACACGAAAAAGTCCGGCTACAGGGAACTTGAAACTCTCCCGAACATAGATATAAACATTAAGC
>DSBF01000438.1 GCA_011049495.1 Ignavibacteria bacterium | reverse complement strand
TATCAATTCATTACGTTTGAAAGCGGTTCTTGCGTTTACTCTCTTTATTGATTTTTCAAATTCAGTTATTATCAACAATTTATTGTCAGCAACAAGTTTTCTTAATTCACCAGGCAATCTTAAAAACATGCCTCTTGCCAAAACTAATATTATTGGCTGCTTCCCTTTGCTTAGATAGTGAAAAACGTCTTTTTCAATTTTTGAATGAAAACCGGAAACAACGCAGACACCTTTTTCTCTCTGTTCAATTGCCCAATCATAAATGTTCAGAATTTTTTCAGCAGGCACTTTGCGGGAACAGAGAAAACCTACTTTGTAATGATTAATAATTTCTCTATTTCCCAAATAGTAATATTTATTGAAAATTTTTTCGTCGGACATAGAATTTATCAAGTATTAGACTTGGCACAACCTAAGTTAAGGCAATAGTTGCATCAGTCACATTAATGAAGTCTAGAATCCGGCAGCAGATGCAAATCCCTCCGGATCCACAATTAATTTTATTATAAGGAATTGAGACTACTTTTCTCTTTTATTCTCTCTATTCTCAAGTTTATCAGGGTTCTTTTGGATTTTTTTATCTTCCGTTTTAACCCGCCTTTCAAGTTTTTTAATATCTTCTTCTGCAGGTAAATCTTCAGGAATAATCCCGCGTTCAATTAAGAGTTTTCTAACACTTTTATTGTTTCTAATATGCTCCCACGCGATGCGGTTGCCTTTGTCAATATGCTTGTCCTTTACATTAAATATTGTTATTTCCGTTGGAAAATCTTTTACTTTAATGGTTATGGTCGGAAGGAAATCTGCCAATGGTTTGTTTGATTTTACACCAAGTCTCTTTTTCATTTGGGATGTTGAGTAGCCGAATAAAGCTTTATCGCCTTGACTGCGAATAAGTCCAAAATCTTTTTCATTACCGGTTCGTTCATAAATCAATTCCGAAAGTTCTTTTTCGGATAATGTAAGTTTTTGACGTGCTTGGAGACGTTCCCAATCCTTGATTCGTTTTTCAACTAATTCAAATTTGCGGGTTTGTATTGCAAAGTAATTTTGGGCAAAAGCTATAGCTTCCTTTTTGGGGTCACCGTTTTGAGCAATTAAATAGCAGGCAAACCGAGTTAGCATAATATCATCAATTTCGCGTTCGGTTCCCGAACCGATTGTGACCATTTTCCCGACGTCGGCAAAATGGTCTTCTATTTCGTGACCGGATGTTTCGCAAGCGGTTTTTGCTTTATTTATTACTTTTAAAAAGTTATCCCACTTCGTATAACCAAGCAGATGCTGCAAATCCCGGGCAAACCAGAATTCTATGTTGTTTTCCGTTTTATTTGCATAAGAATCGAAATTTTCTGCAAGTGATTTAATTACTTCTTTTTTCATTACTCCTCCTCACTCTCAGCGTTTAATTCTTTTCCCATCCTGTACTTTATATCGTAGTTTATTATAAAGTCCAATTCCTCTTCCGTAAAACCGTAATGCCCGGCTAATACTTTGTCGATTTCGTCGATTAGAATTGGCAGTATAGAAGTTACATCTTATTTTGTTTAAGTATCACATCAATTACTACAACTACGATACTGGAACATTTCTAGCAAAGACAACTTTGAATTGTTGTCTTGAAACATCGTTTACTAATGTAATGTTAATTTTCGCTTCATTGCACAACCTGATAACACGTGGAATTCCGCTGCCTCTGCCTTTGTAGCTGAACTTTTTTTCCTTTTCCAGCACAGAAAGTAAAATAGGATTACGCGCTATGTGTATCCCAAGCTTAATATTTTCTTCGTTTAATGTATTAGGCAAGAGTCCGGGGCTTACAATCTCTAATCTGTCCAAAAACAAATTGATATAAACTGATGAATTGATAAAATAGTCTCTATGAACTAACGCATTTGCTAAAATTTCGGAAAAGGCTTCTTTAGGAATTTCCAGCTCTCCGGGTGCATTAAAATTATTATCCTTCTGTACTCTCCGTAAATTCCTTTCAATAAAAACAATTCCCTTTTGAAATTCATCGATTATTTTACCATTGATTTCTTCCGAGTCAATAAATTTACTCACGGAAACATCATTTCCGTTATAATATGTAGCCTTAATATTAAATTGTGGCTTAATACGTTCCGGATTTTTCCCAAACAATAGAAGACCAGCCAGAGTAAGGTGATTTTTTTTGAGCAGCCTTAAATTTTCCAATAAACCCTTCTGTGGAATTTCAGAAAATTCAATTTTTTCATCATAGGCTGATGCATAATATTCAACAAAATAATTCACATCAAAGTCATCAAAAACGGCATCCGTTTCCATCTCATCCGAGTAAACCATCTTCGATGATTGAAGTAAACGAAATAATTCTTCTCTTGAAGCGCGTCTTTTATCGCCGGCATTTTTTACCCAAAATTCTGTTTTATTAAAGGCATACGGTTTGTTTGTGCCTCGAGGGATATTAAGAACCATTATTCTTTTATCATTGCAAATTAAGATTTCTGATTTAACAAAGATCGGCGGATCAATCTTTTGCGAAGTAGCGTTTGATATCCATCCATTTAACCTTTCTATATCATCTTTTTCAAGACCAATCAAGTTTCCCTCGTTGTCAACGCCAATAAAAATAATTCCACCGCTTGAATTAGCAAATGCAGCTATTTCAACAGCAAGCTTATCAATCGATTTAAAATTTTCTTTAAACTGCTGTGAAGAATCTTCGCCTTTATTCAGAAATTCCAATAATTCAATACAATTCATATTAGCTCCATAATTGATAAATTAACTTTCTCTTTTCGAATGCATCTTTTCCGCCTTCCATAATATTAATAATTTCGTGTTGAACCGAAAGCGTATCAATACTATTATTAGTTCCTTTAAACTCATCTTTATCCGAATGACAGATTATAACATTTTCACTATCTCCTAATACAACAATATTTGAGTTGTGAGTTGCTAAAATAAATTGACGGCTGTTCTTCTGTTCGTGCAAAAGGTGAATAATACCTTCATAAAGAGTGTTGTTATCAATATCATCCTCCGGTTGATCAATAATTAAGGGATCACATCCTTCGCTTAAAATTATACCAAGCAGCGCCGCTGCACGTTGACCGATTGAAAGATGTTTGAACTCCTTAAATGCTTCATGCGATTTATATTTAATATTCAGTCTATCATCCGGCTGAAATGTAAAAAAGTCATGGTAATATTTCTCTATTCTTTCTCGAAGTGAAAATGTTTCAGTAGGAGTTAAGATATCATTAAATTCATCGTCTGAGCCTTCAACCGCTTTAACAATTTCATAACCGCTTTTATATTTTTTTATTAACTTTTCAGATTTTTGTTTAGATATTCTTTTACCGCTCAACCTGTCGGAAAGAAATTCTAGAAAAGATTCTTCATTATCGCGATAAATAACATCGAGTTGTACAAAATTTATCTTGCTCTCAAGTTCTTTTGCCTTCTTCAGTCTAATAGAGTAAATATCGCGTCGGACTTTTGTAAGTTCGACAATTTTATTATCAAGCTCATTTTTAATGTTTCTTATTTTCTTATTAATATTGTCAAGGGTATTAATTTTAATGCGAATTTTTTCTATATCCTTTTCAAGGGTGAAATAAAAATTACTATCAATATTGTCTTTATTGAACTCTTCAGAAAGCTGTCTGGTTTTTTCTTTTACTTTCTCCATGTTCTCTAAAAAACTTTTGAATTGTTCCGGATAATTATGAATTGAATCGTTTATTAATTTTTCGAGATCGCCAATTAGAGTTATGATATTTTTACGAAAAGCATTGATAAAATCTACGTCTGATGATTTCAGCACGTTAAATTTCATTTTGGAGACCGAATCAAAATTTTCTAGAACATGCGTTTTAAAACTACCAAGTTCATTTTTTATTTCCTCAAAAATTGATTTGATTTGATCAATCTTAATATTGTCTTTCTCATAGTTCGCTTGTTCTTTAAAAACAGTATCGGCTTTCTTTTCTTCAAATTTTCTTTTTTGCTCTGATTTTACTTCAAGTTCCTCTTTAAGCTGTTCAATATCATAATTAAATTTTTGGTTATTTTTTAAGTCGTTGATCAACTCATCTAAAGTACTTAGAATAGTTTTTTCCTTTTTGCGTAAGGAATCAATTTCATCTTTTATAAAATCATCTATTATAGAAATTTTCCCATAATCTTGTGAAATTTTTGCTAAATCCCTCTGTCCGTAGTAACTCAAATTAAACAAGCCGCTTAATGCTTTTAATTGAGTTAACTCATTTTTATCGTTAAAGACCTTTTCGTAATTATCCCCCGCATATTTTTCTATTTTATATTCGTATCCATCTTTTGAAATAATATTCACTGTTACTTTACCGCTATTGCCTAAAGCATTCTTAATTATCTGCTCTTTATATTTGTCATCTTCATTCGGTTGTAAACCGAAACACCATCTGATTAATTCTAGAACTGTTGATTTGCCGCTGCCTCTAATACCGATTATCGTGTTAAGTGAGCGGTTAAACTGCGTTTCAAATCTTTTAATAAAATTACCGGACTCGATTTGAACTGATTTTATTAAAGGATATTTATCATCTTGATAACCTGAACTGAGTCTTAATTCGTGATTCAAGAACGCAAACTTGAGCGTTTTGAAATCATAGCAGCCAAGTTTAACATAGTGAGGATTTTTGCCTAATTCTTCTATCTTTTTTGCATCTGAGTATGTTACATAAGCAGGGATATGGGAGCGGTATGAATCGCCGTACACTTCGTTTAATGCGGCTTCAAAATTTCGTTTTGAACTCTCATTAATGTTTTGGAACGCTACTATTTTATCACGGAAGTAATTCTTTTCAATAAATTTTTTGTAGGTAACAGAACTAAAGGACTTAAAAAAGCCTTTGTCGTTATCAACATGAGCCGGTATAAATATGTAATCGTAACCGAAAGAATCTAACTTATTTATTATTTCGGGTAAGCCGAATTTACAAGGTAAAGGATTGGAAGAGGAATCAAATCGATCCTTTGATTCAAACACAATAGTAAGAAAGTCATTTACAATATCTTTTTTCTCAACTTCCAAATCATCGAACAGAATTAATACGTGTAAACCATATTTGCCGTCGTTCACAGTA
>DSBF01000182.1 GCA_011049495.1 Ignavibacteria bacterium | reverse complement strand
TATAGAAAAATTTCCGAGTTTCAGAAAAAACGCGGTGAACGAGTTGATGAAAAACAAACTCCAACAGAAGAACCAAGTGCGCAAGAAAAAGCCGAAGATCTTGGAGCAGAATCTGAGAAAAAGGAATCTAAAAAAGAGGAATTTAAAGTTGAAGAATCTACCGAAGAATTAAAAGAAATTGAAGAACTTCCAACATCCGAAGAAGCTAAAGAAACACCTCCCGAACCATTTCAAACCGATTCTGAAAAAGAACTTGTAAAAAAGAAAAAGGGTCTAACGGTCGTTGGAAAAATTGAATTAGAAGATAAACGCAAAAAGAAAAAAGCCGGTAAAAAAGAGAAAATTGAAGAACCTAAACCGAAGCCTGAACCTGTTGAACAAGTAATAGAAGAAAAGAAACCTGAGAAACCAAAAACTCCTGAAGAAATTGCAGTGGAAGAAAAACAAGCCGGTAAACGAAAAAAGAAAAAGTTGAAAGCTAAAAAACGTGAGATTGAAGATGAATCTGATGTAGCAAAAAAAGGTAAGAAAAAGAAAAAAGCCAAAAAATTTGATGTTGATGTAGAAGAAGTTGAAGCTGCGATAAAAAGAACTCTTCTTAGTATGGACGAAACAGTTAGTGCTTCACGTGCAAGTTTCAAAAAGAAGAAGAAAAAAGAAAGAGAAGAAGAAGAAGTAAAAAGACAGGAACAACAAGAAATTGAGAAATCAATTCTACATGTAACGGAATACATTTCGGTAAGTGAACTTGCTAATTTAATGAAAGTATCGGTCAGTGATGTTATTCAAAAATGTATTGAAATGGGCTTGATGGTTTCTATAAATCAACGTCTTGAAGAGGAAACTATTACTCTTGTAGCTGATGAGTTTGATTTTAGCGTTAAGTTCGAAGATGAATATAAAGCCGAGCTTATCGAAGAAGAAGATGACCCTGAGGATTCATTAGTGCACAGACCGCCTGTAGTTACGATTATGGGACATGTTGACCACGGAAAAACCTCTTTGCTTGATTACATTAGAAAATCCAATGTCGTTGCCGGTGAATCCGGTGGTATCACTCAGCATATTGGTGCATATAGAGTGCAGTTAGATGATGGAAAATACATAAGTTTCCTTGATACTCCCGGTCATGAAGCTTTTACCGCTATGCGTGCACGAGGTGCAAAAGTTACTGATATAGTTATTCTTATTGTGGCTGCTGATGATGCGGTAATGCCACAGACAGTTGAAGCAATTAACCATGCGCAGGCTGCCGGAGTACCAATTGTAATTGCAATTAACAAAATTGATAAACCCGGTGCTAATCCTGATAAGATAAAACAACAATTAGCAGATAGAAATATTTTAGTTGAAGATTGGGGCGGAAAATATCAGTGTGTTCAAATTTCAGCAAAATCCGGCTTAAACATTGAAGAACTCTTAGAGAAAATTCTGCTTGAAGCAGAAGTGCTCGAATTAAAAGCAAATCCTAATAGAAAAGCGCGTGGAACCGTAATTGAATCACAACTAGATAAAGGCAGAGGAGTTACCGCAACTGTTCTTATTCAAAAAGGAACTATGAAAGTTGGTGATCCATTTGTTGCCGGAAATACTTACGGTCGTGTTCGTGCGATGTTTGATGAAAGAAATAATAAAATTAACGAAGCTTCTCCTTCAACACCTGCTCTGGTTCTGGGCTTCGACAGTGCGCCGCAAGCCGGTGATATATTCACTGTTGTAAATAGTGAACGTGAAGCAAGAGAAATAGGTTTGAAGAGACAACAGCTTAAACGCGAACAAAGTCATAGACAAATTAAACATCTCACACTTGATGAAATTGCAAATCAAATTAGTCAAGGCGGATTTAAAGAGCTTCCTATTGTTGTTAAAGGTGATGTTGATGGTTCGGTTGAAGCTTTGGCGGATTCATTAATGAAGCTTTCGAATAACGAAGTTGCGGTAAGTGTTATTCATAAAGGCGTTGGTGCAATTTCTGAAGGCGACGTTTTGCTTGCAGCCGCTTCAAACGCAATAATTGTTGGTTTCCATGTTAGACCACACATAGCCGCAAGAAAACTTGCTGAACAAGAAAAAGTTGATATAAGATTATACAACGTTATATATGATGCAATTAACGAAGTTAAATCCGCACTTGAAGGAATGCTCTCACCGGTTATATCCGAAGAAAACGTTGCAACCATAGAAGTGAGAGAAATCTTTAAAGTGCCAAAAGTTGGTACAATCGCAGGTTGCTATGTTCAGGACGGGAAGATTACTCGTAATAATAAAATTAGATTGTTCCGTGATGGTGTTGTTATTTACACCGGTGAACTTGCTTCGTTAAAGAGATTCAAAGACGATGTAAAAGAGGTTGACGCAGGTTATGAATGCGGATTAAACATAGCAAACTTTAATGACATTAAGGTTGGCGATATAATTGAAGGGTACAAATTTATTGAGACTAAGAAGAAACTTGAATAGTAATGTCTATACGAAAAGAAAAAATAGAGCATCTAATTAAAGAAGAATTGAGTTTGATTTTTCTTCATAAACTTCAAGACCCTCAATTTGGTTTGGTAACAATTACTAATGTTGCGGTTTCGCCGGATATTAGAGTCGCGAAAGTTTATATCTCGGTTTTTGAGAAAGAGAATAGAGAAGCAATTCTTGAAAAAGTTACAGAGTTGAAAGGTTTTATAAGAGGACAGCTTGCTCAAAAAATTAAATTACGTCATACGCCGGAACTTAATTTTTTTATTGACGATACATTAGACTACGTTGAAAAGATGGAAGATTTATTCAAAAAATTGCACGATGATGATAAGCAAAGCGACGAATGATTTATCGAATTTTGATTTTACCAACGGTGAAGTAATACTTATTGATAAAGATGAAGGAATTAGTTCTTTTGGTATTGTAAATAAGCTTAGAAAAATTACCGGGATTAAGAAAATCGGTCATGCCGGAACTTTAGATCCAAAAGCTACCGGGTTACTTATTCTTTGTACGGGTAAGAAGACTAAAGAGATAAGTAAATTTCAGGACTTAAAAAAAGTTTATTCGGGTATTATTTCTCTCGGCAGAACTTCTCGCTCTATGGATTCTGAAACAGAGCTGTCCGGATCTGTGAAAACTGATTTTGTAAATCTTGAAATCTTGAACGAAACCCGTAATTTATTTCTCGGAAAAATTCAGCAGATTCCGCCAATGTATTCTGCGTTAAAGCATAAAGGAAAACCTCTTTATAAATATGCTCGCAAAGGAATAAAAATAGAACGTAATCTGCGGGAAGTTGAAATTTTTGATTTTACTATTGAAAAATATATTGAACCTGATGTCTACTTTAGAATAATTTGCTCTAAAGGCACATATATACGGGTTATTGCCGATGATTTTGGTAAAAAATTAGGTACCGGTGGTTATCTGAAAAAGTTAAGAAGAGAAGCAATCGGGCAGTTTGATGTTAAATCTGCTTTTACAATTAATGAATTTGAAAAAGTTTTTAATTCTATTTCGGTTGACGGGGAATGAAAATTCTTTCTGATAAAAATGATAAATTAAAATTAAAAAACACTTGCGTTACTATCGGTACTTTTGACGGACTTCATGTTGGTCATCAGAATATTTTAAGTGTTCTTTCAAATATTGCAAAGCAAAAGAATTTACAAAGCACAGTTGTTTCTTTTGATCCGCATCCGAGAAAAGTAATTGCGAAAAACTATGATATAAAAATTCTTACAACACTTGATGAGAAGAAAGAAATTTTAGAACAACTCGGTATCGATAATTTTTATCTAATTAACTTCACGGAGAAATTTTCGGAGCAGACTTCTGAAGAATTTGTTAAGAATTTTATTGTTGATAGATTTGATGCAAAAAATGTAGTAGTTGGGCATGATCATAAATTCGGGAAAGACAGGGTTGGTGATGCCGATGCACTCCGTAATCTTGGAGAAAAATTTGGTTTCGACGTTACATCAGTCGATGCGGTTAAACTAAACAACGAAATTGTAAGCAGTACAATTATCAGGCAAGCTTTAATTGACGGTGATATCGATCGGGCAAACACTTTTCTTGGTAGAAGTTATACAATGCAGGGAGAGGTAGTTACCGGGGCAAAAAGAGGAAGAATTCTGGGGTTCCCAACTGCAAATTTAGGAATGCGAAATTCCGATAAACTTATTCCTCAAACCGGTGTTTATGCAGTCGGTTGTGATTTAAACGGCGAAGACCTTCATGGTGTTATGAATATTGGTTATCGCCCCACATTTGCAGATACAACAGAACTTGTACCGGAAGTACATCTGTTTAATTTTAACAGAATTATTTATGGTGAAATTCTAAAAATAAATTTCATCAAAAAAATTCGACATGAAAAAAAGTTTGCATCTAAAGATGAATTGATTTCACAAATTGAATTGGATAAAAAAACAGCAGCAAAAATTTTAGCAGTAGAAATAACTAATTGATCCTGGTTATGAATGAGTAAAAATTGATTTCATAATACTGGGGTTACATTATTAATTAATTTATAGGAGTTACAAATGTCTTTAACAAAAGAACAAAAGTTAGAACTAATTAAAAAATTTGGCAAAAGTGAAAACGACAGCGGAACAGCTGAAGTTCAAGTTGCAATTCTTACTAAAAGAATTAATGAACTTACTGATCACTTTGGGAAGCATTCCAAAGACCATTCATCAAGAAGAGGTTTGATGAAAATGGTTGGTAAAAGAAGAAGATTGCTAGATTATCTTGCCAAAAAAGATATTAACAGATATAGAGCAGTCATTAAAGAACTCAATATCAGAAAATAAGGAATAAAATGGATATTATACGTAAAGAAGTTGAAATTGGGGGAAAGAAACTCACCCTTGAAACCGGTAGATTAGCTAAACAGGCTGACGGCGCTGTAATGGTGCGTTACGGTGATACTATGGTATTAGTTACAGCAGTTGCATCAAGTGAGGCTAGAGAAGACATTGATTTCTTCCCTCTTTCGGTTGAATATAGAGAAAAAGCTTTCGCAGCCGGTAAATTTCCCGGTGGATTCTTTAAAAGAGAAGGTAGACCTACCGAAAAAGAAGTCTTAAGTTCAAGATTAATAGATAGACCGATTAGACCTCTTTTCCCGAAAGATTTTAAGAATGAAACACAAATTATGGCTAGTGTT
>DSBF01000531.1 GCA_011049495.1 Ignavibacteria bacterium | reverse complement strand
GCTTTCAACTTTTTCGAACAGATACCATTACTTAATTTTTTAAGATTATCAATAAATTCAGACGAAGGCATTTCCATTGCTAGAAAATTAAATCGTCCTTCGAAGTAACGGCGAATAATATCAGTTAATTCAGAATTATATTCTTTTACTTTTCCTTGCTGCCAAAGTTTTTGTTCTTCCAAACTTCGTAGTGCTTTCAGTGCTATTTCGTGTTGCGGAATTTTGATTATAGGTTTTGTTATTACTTCAGTTTCTTTTTTCTTCATATATCTTTTATAGAAGAAATAAATTAAAAGAGAAATTAAAATAAGAATGAAAATGTAAAGTAATATCATCCACCAATTAAGCGGAATTCTAATTGGAGCTTTTACATCTTGAATATCTTCTTGAAGATTAACTTCTATTGTAGTAACAACAAACTCAACTTGATTTGAGTAACTAATTTTTTCATCACCCTCATTATTTGTGTATCTGAATTTAATAGCGGGAACAACAACTCCGGCAGAATCGTACTTTGAAAAGACGAAAGTGTGTTCATCAATAATATAATCATCCTTTTTGTACTGCTGAATCGGAAGTTCTTGAATAAATGTAAGTTCGGTTAAAGAATCTTTTATGGATGGCATTTGAAATTGGATACCATTTTTATACTCAACGCGGTATTTGATATTAATATAATCACCGATGAGATACTTTGCGGAATCTATTTCGGTCAGGACGCGAAAGTCTTGAGCAAATAATTGAAGTGACAAGAAAAGAATCACTAAAAAATATTTAACAATTTTACTTACCATCTTTTCTCACGCAATCTGAAAAAATCAACAAGCGGTTTAACATAAGATTTATCGGTATTTACTTCTATTTTATCTATTCTGCTTGAGCGGAAAAGCTGAGTTCTTTTTTCTTCGTTATATTTTCTGAAAGTATAAAACTCATCACGCACAATTTTACTGCTTGTATCGATCACACGAATCTCACCGGTTTCGGCATCTCTAAATTTAATCAAGCCAGCTCTGGGTAATTCTTTTTCGCGGGGATCTTCGAGTACAATACCAATCAAGTCGTGTTTTTTACCAACTATACGAATTATCTTTTCATAACCTTCATCCATAAAATCTGAGATAAGAAATGCAATACTTTTCTTTTTAATTGCTGAATTAAAATACTCGAGTGCGCTTCGCAAGTCTGTTTTATTTCCTCGCGGCTCAAATGAAAGAATGTCACGAATAATTCTTAAAACGTGACTTCTTCCCTTTCTCGGCGGAACAAATTTTTCAATTTCATCTGTAAAAAGAAGTAAACCGACTTTATCATTATTCTTCAATGCTGAAAATGCGAGTACTGCGGAAAGTTCTGCTGCAATTCTTTGTTTAGTTTTCTCCGCACTTCCGAACAACAATGAACCGCTCATATCAATAAGAAGCATTACGGTAAGTTCACGTTCTTCTTCAAATATTTTGATGTAAGGATGACCGAATCTTGCGGTTACATTCCAATCGATATTACGTATGTCGTCACCAATTTGATATTCACGCACTTCGGAAAATTCCATTCCTCTGCCTTTAAAAACAGAATGGTATTCACCGGAAAATACTTCGTTAACAATTCCGCGTGTACGAATTTCAATCTGTCTGACTAGTTTTAATAATTCTTTTGTAAGCATAGTTAATCAGTCAAAATCATCATCTTTCTTTTACTCTTATTTGTCTCAAGCTCTTGATTAAGATTAAGATTAAGAGTAAGAGTAAGATTAAGACAAAGATTAAGAGTAAGAGTAAGATTAAGTGTTAATAAGGAATTATGAAATTACTTCATTAAGGAACTTCAATTGTATTTAATATATCTGCAATTATATTTTCAGAAGTAATATCCTCAGCTTCGGCTTCATAAGTAACTGCAATTCTATGACGCATAACATCCATACAGACAGCTCTTACATCTTCAGGAATGACATATCCTCTTCTTTTAATAAATGCCATAGCACGAGAAGCTAAAGCTAAATTTATTGTTGCTCTCGGTGAACCACCGTAATTAATTAAATCTGTTAGTCTATCAAGACCAAAATCTTTCGGTGAACGGGTCGCAAAAACAATATCTAAAATATATTTATCGATTTTTTCGTCAACGTAGATTTCGTTAACTAACTTTCTTGCTTTCAATATATCAGCCGGATCAATTACCGGGTTAACTGTCGGAAATTCAGTAGTAATATTCTGTCTCATAATTTTTAATTCTTCATCACGGTTCGGATAAGTGATTTTTATTTTTAACATAAACCTGTCGACTTGAGCTTCGGGTAATGGATAAGTACCTTCTTGCTCAATCGGGTTTTGAGTTGCCAAGACTAAAAACGGTTCATCAAGTTTAAAAGTATTCTCACCGATTGTAACCTGCCTCTCTTGCATGGCTTCAAGCAAAGCACTTTGAACTTTTGCCGGTGCACGGTTTATCTCATCTGCTAAAATGAAATTTGAAAAAATCGGACCTTTTTTAATGGCAAATTGTCCATCTTTCTGATTATAAATTAACGTACCGATTAAATCTGCAGGCAGCAGATCCGGTGTAAATTGAATTCTCTGAAATTTTGCTTTCATTGAAGACGCAAGAGATTTAATTGCAAGTGTTTTAGCTAAACCGGGAACACCTTCAAGTAAAATATGACCGTTGCCAAGCAAACCGATCACAAGGCGTTCAACCATATCTTTTTGTCCGACAATTACTTTGCCGATTTCATTAAAAAGAACATCAATAAATTCGCTTTCGCGTTTAATCTTTTCATTCAGTTCAGTTATTTCCAACGGAATACCCTCGTTTGTTTTTAAAATCAATGCTTTTAGACAGTTATGTAATAAATAAAGTTTCTTGAATTAAAAATTTTTCGGCGATTTTTATTGAGGTGCAAATATAAACAAATCAGGTAGGAAATTAAGAATTGATTTTAGCAACGAGATTCTAACCGTTAGCTAACGGATGGAATCTCTATTAATTAAATATTTTCTAAAGCAGTTTCGAGTAAATTGTTAACTTCGGATGCAATCGGGATTAACTCTTCATTTCCAACAACGGACATTGCTTCAGCCGGATTCATAATTGCTACTTCAACTTTTCCATCTTCCGTTTCTTGAACAATAACATTACACGGAAGCAGTACTCCAATTTTGTCCTCTGCTGTTAATGCTTGATGTGCAAATTTCGGATTGCAAGCACCGAGTATTTTGTAATTTCTGAAATCAACGTCAATTTTTTTCTTTAATGTTTCTTTAACGTCAATTTCAGTTAAAACACCAAATCCAACTTTCTTTAATTCATCTGTTGCTTTTTTAATTGCTTCGTCAAAAGATAAATCAACAAATTTTGCTTTGTAGTAGCTCACCATTCCTCCATGTTTTTATATTAAATAAGATGCGTCATCTTTTATAAAGGATTCAGCACAAGGTAATTTTTTTATTATTGAAAGATTTAGAAAGTTAATAAAATAAAACAATAAAAATTTTGTTTGTCCATTCACAATTAGATATTTTAAAAAGGTAAAGATGTTTATTATTCTCTAATCTAAAGGTTTTTATGTCGGATATCGAAGAAAATAATTCATCTCGGACTTTCTTGCAGAACTTTGGATTAGTATTAGGAATTGCTGCTTCTTTTTTCATACTTCTGTTTTTAGAATTCGATTCGAATAATCAACTTTTGCAGCCGATGGCGGCAGTTGCAATATTAATGGCAATATGGTGGATCACAGAAGCGATTCCTCTTGCAGCAACCGCATTAATTCCGGTCGCACTTTTTCCTTTTTTAGGAATACTTAACGGTGAAGAAACCGCAACTTCTTATATCAATTCAACAATATTTCTTTTTATGGGTGGATTTCTTATTGCTTTAGCAATGGAAAAATGGAATCTGCACCGGCGTATTGCGCTAAAAATAATTCGCTTCTTTGGAGGTAAACCAAATTTTATTATTCTCGGATTTATGTTAGCCTCTGCATTTTTGTCTATGTGGATTTCGAACACTGCAACAGCTGTGATGATGCTTCCTATCGGTTTGTCAATCTTAATTAAATTAGAAGAAGAATTTAGCGTTGAACGAACACATAATTTTTCAGTTGCATTGATGCTTGGTATCGGTTATTCATGTTCAATAGGTGGAGTTGCTACTATAATCGGTTCTCCTCCGAATTTATCTTTTACAAGAATTTTAAAAATTATTTTTCCCGAAGCACCGGAAATTTCTTTCGGTGATTGGATGATAATGGGTTTGCCTATTACGATAATCATGCTTTCTATTGCGTGGATATTTCTTACTAAAGTTTATTTCAAATTCGCAAAAGATTTGGTAATCGACACAAATATTATTAAGGATGAACAGAATAAAATCGGGAAGATGCATTTTGAAGAAAAAGTTGTTGCTGTTGTTTTTGCCATGACTGCAATATTATGGATATTTAGGAGTGATCTTAATTTTGGCATTTTACAAATTCCCGGTTGGTCAAACCTTTTCGGTAATCCAAGTTATATAAATGACGGCACTGTTGCTATTGCGATGTCAATAATACTATTTGTTTTCCCAACTCGAAAAAGTGTTGATAAATCCAAAACAATTTTAGATGCATCGGTTTTTAAGAAAATCCCATGGGGAATAATATTGTTGTTTGGAGGTGGTTTTGCTTTGGCAAAAGGATTTGTTTCAAGCGGACTGTCTGAATACATCGGTTCATCTTTTGTCGGTCTCGGAAATATCTCTCATATAATAATGATTTTGCTGGTTGCAATGTTTATTAATTTCTTAACGGAATTAACTTCCAACACAGCAACAACGGAAATGATACTACCGATACTTGCTTCAGTTTCGGTAGCAATAGGAATTAATCCTTTATTTCTTATGTTGACTGCCACACTATCTGCATCAATGGCTTTTATGCTTCCTGTTGCCACGCCGCCTAATGCGATAATATTCGGCAGTCAAAGAGTTAAAATTTATGAAATGGTAAAATGTGGTTTTGCACTCAACATAATCGGAATTTTGGTTATAACTTCTGTCGTTCTGGTTATCGGTGTTTTCGTATTTAATATTGATCTTGAAGCAATGCCTTTATGGGCAAAGTAAAATGGTAGCAAACTGAGAATATCAAAATATCAATTAACTGATTAATTCTTTTGGGG
>DSBF01000241.1 GCA_011049495.1 Ignavibacteria bacterium | reverse complement strand
CTCTGGGACACTCTCGATTCGATCACACAGAAGCGCTCCGTTTTGACCCTGGTTACAAAGACGTTAAAGGTATCGACCGTTTTCCGTCAGAAAAAGTATTTCGAGATTTTTTTTCCCTGTTTACTACGGGGGGCACAATATAATTTACACTCACATAGCATATTTTACATGTTGTTCTTTAAAATAATTTTTTACAATTTGTGGTTGCTTTTGTCGGCTGAACAAGAAATTCCTAACATCTTTCACCATTTCATTATAATTATGTGGTCGTCTTCTACCGACTGCACTACTCTTAACATCTTGGTTTAGCATCTCATCCGGATTAAGATCAGGGCTGTAACTTGGTAGGAAAAAAATCGTGATTATTTTTCTATTGTTATCAACCCACTTCTTAACCTTGCTGGCTCGATGAACAGGGTGGCGATCAACGATAAGAAATACTTTTTGTTTTGCCTGCTTTGTCAAGCGTTTTAAGTAAGATAAAAAGACATGGCTGTTAAATGATCCTTTAAAGACCATAAAATTCAACTGTCCCTGATTCGTAATGGCAGAAATCATGTTGCAGCCGAAGCGTTGCCCGGTGCCAGCAATGACAGGTGTTTTTCCGCGCTTGCCATAAGAGCGTCCGACATTATCGTCAGAGCGAAGCCCCATTTCATCGCCCCAGAAAATTGTTGCTTTTTCTTGCTTTGCTTGATGACGAATCGCCGGATATTCTTCTTTCAACCATAGCTGAACGGCTTTGTCATCCTGTTCATAAGCACGGCGCACAGGCTTTTGCGGAGAAAATCCCCAACGCCTTAAATAACGTCCAATTGTCCAAACAGATAGCTTGATACCAAAGCGACGTTCAATCAGTTGACAAACAGCTTCACGAGTCCAAAGATAAAATGGCAATTTAAGTTGGTCTGGGTGGCGGTCTTTAATCGCTTTAACAATTTGAGCTGACTGCCATGGTTTTAAAGTTCCTCCTGTGGGACGACCTTGACGTTTCGTCTTTAGCGCTTTAGAACCGTGTGCTCTGTAATCTTTCAACCAGATACTAACCGATTGGCGAGAAACACGAAATATTTCTGCAACTTCTAATTGTGTCCGACCGCTTAAAACAGCTTTTACGGCACGGACACGAAGCGCTTCTTGCGCTTCAGAGGATAAGCTACGAGCATCTTGTTTTTTCATAATAACAATATACAAAATTTAAACAACAATGTAAACTTATTTGTGCTCCCAGTTGTAAGTTGACATTTTGGATCTGGTTCAATTCCTAAACTCCGCCAGCCAGCCTATTGCCGTTTGTTATTATATTTTTAAAGGAATGGCAAACATCTGTCTGGTTCTGCGGGACATTTTTTTATGGTTTGTTGCCAAGTGTTTTTAAATTCATTGTGTTCAATAGAAAATAGCAGGCATATTATGAAAAAACAAAAGATAGATGTTAAAGGAACAGAAATAATAATTTTCTCAAAAGAGAAGGAAGATTATATTTCACTGACTGATATAGCAAAATATAAGGACTCTGAAAGAAGCGATTATATTCTTCAAAACTGGATGAGAAATAGAAGTACTATTGAATTTATCGGTCTGTGGGAACAACTGCATAACCCTGATTTTAATTCCATCGAATTCGATGGGTTTAAAAATGAAGCAGGTTCAAATAGTTTTTCTCTGACACCAAAAAGGTGGATTGCTGCTACAAATGCAATTGGTATAATTTCCAAATCGGGGCGATATGGTGGGACTTTTGCTCATCAGGATATCGCGTTTGAATTTGCATCATGGATTAGCGCTGAATTTAAATTATATCTACTCAAAGAATTCCAGAGACTAAAACAAGCAGAAATTGAACAAAAGCAGTTAGAGTGGGATGTATCTCGAACACTTGCAAAGGTTAATTACCAGATACATACACATGCAATAAGAGAAAATTTGATCCCTGAAAATCTATCAAAAAGCAAAAAGAAATATGTTTATGCCGATGAAGCCGACTTATTAAACATTGCTTTATTCGGCAAAACGGAAAAAAAATGGCGAGATGAAAATCCGAGCTTACAGGGTAATATTAGGGATTATGCTACATTGGAGCAATAGGTTGTTTTGTCAAATATGGAGAGTTATAACCCACTTTCCGCACATTTTAAAACAGCGAAATGGTGATTTATTTAATTAAATCGGTTGGGCCAATATTGATTTTCCGATATATTTAGAAGCTCTAAAATAGTCAATTGAATTTGATTTAGAGAATCAACACATTCTTGGATCAATTTATTACCATCATAAAGTAAATATGTAGATATATCAACAAATCTATCGAAAATTTTTGCTGTTGTTGGATGATAAGAAAGTCTATGTTCAGGATAAAGTGGTAACTTGTCAATTTCATTTTTTTTCATATTCATACGGACTTCTCTTTCAATTACAGCCTGAATTATCAATGCTATAAAAAAAAGAAACATCATTGCTTCTACGCGCTCAATATTTTTGAATAAAAGCGGCGCCGCATGATGGATACTTTTAAATTGAGTAAATCGTTTTTCAAGCCGCGGCTGGTATTTATAAGCTGCTAATGCAGTTTTAGCATCGATATTTTTATCAGTGCACAACAGCGGGAAAATACCATCTACATTTTTCTCTTGATATAATGTGCGTTTGTTTTGATACCAACAAAGGGAAAAAATCGTTTCTGTTAATGTTTTATATTTGGTGTTTGGGCCAGGTTTGCCCTTTCCTGATTGAACCTGATAGCTTATCTCCCTTTGTTGTATTGCTATTTTATAAAAAGGCGTTACTTTATATTTTTCCAGGATGTTATTGACTGCTTGAACAATCGCATCTTTACTTTTAAGTTGTCTTTTATTTAACCTTAGACTCAACTCTGCTAAGGACTTTTCTGCGTGTTGCAGTAAAACTTGTCGGCGTTGAAAATCTTGGATTTTCTTTTGACTGGAATGGATCCAATAAATCGTATATGCTCGCTTTTGGGTTGTATAAGTTCCTTCAAAACAAGAAAAAATATCATATTTTTTCCCATGAGTATCAAGTCTACGCCGCATAATGACTTTTTTCTTTTTTGCTTTGTTCCGAAGTTGGTCTTTAAACTGTTGCACCTCGCGCCATGTCTCTGGAACAACAGTGATTACTTTGCCATGATGGGAAACAATATAGGATAGTTGTTTATCAGTACAGACCTTACAATCGGCAACATAAACAAAGTTTGTTCGGCCGATTATCTGATGCAATGTATCCCAAGTTTGGATATGAGTCGTGTCATCCGTTGTGTTACCTGAATATGTTTTATAATGAATCGGAACAAAACCATCGGCCGACACTGACAGACAATAAACTAATTGCTTTAAATCAGGTCGATGTTCTTTACTGTTTCCTCTTTTAAGTTCTAAACCGGTTTTGGTGGTGCCAGCGATTTTACCATATGCTTTAACCGTTGTCGAATCATTATGAATCTGATCTAGTTTCAGATTGATTATTTTTACGGTATTAACAACGATTTGGGTCATCAATGAAGCACGATCAGCCTGATATAGTTTATCTAACGCTCGTGCAAATCGGTCATCATTAAAGACACCTTTTTCAAATGAGCGATAGCCGAACATGCGAGAGTTCAATTTATTAACCCATTCCTCTAATTCATAAAGTGGCTGGCGTCCACAGGTAATATTATAAACTAACAGCATTAATGAATCTGTCGGAGATACTTTTTCATTCCCATGCAACGGAATATGCTGTGAAAGTATTTCTATTATGCCCAATCTGTTAGCAATGTTTTGCAAGATTGGAATTTCGCCGACATATTGCCGGATGATTTTTTTTAAATTTTTACTTGACATCTGCACTAAATATACGTATATTATGTTCAGATGTCAAGAGAAAAATTAAAAAATAGAATAAAAAATGTAAGCCAACAGATTGATCAAATCGTCAATCACATGATCAATATTTCCCAAATGGTTGGTGGCTCTTTTGGAATCACATACCGAAGATGTGGTAAACCGAATTGTTGGTGTAACAATAAAGAAAAACCAGGCCATCCATTAATGCGAATCACTTTTAATGAACAAAAAAAATCAAAATCAAAAACGATCCCTGCAAATGACAAAGAATGGATCAAGGAGATGACGGATAATTATAGATATTTTAGACAAAATTTTCAAAAATTACGCCAATGTGAAAATAAGTTAAATGAGCTCTTGAATCAATTTGAACAAGATGTCAAGATGGAAACTAAAGGTTTGAGAGATTATTTGAAAACAATGTAACCCATTAATATGTTTAATTTTATAGAAATTATTAATTAGCAAAAAACCAAAATTTAACATGCGGAAAGTGGGTTATAAGAATAGCTATTGCATCATGTTATTCTGTTTCCAAATTGTTATTGAAAATATTTTTCAATCACATTATGAGACACAATTTCTGCAAATATTTTATGATAATATCTCTGAGCCCTCTGTGTCTCGGTGGCATTTTTCTAAAGCCTGAATAGTTACATTAAAAGTATAATATCACAATAAATTTTTAAATTGATTTATTTAATTGAAATATGTATATTTGTATATTAAAGATTATTTTAATTATCGTTACGTTTATTTTTATTTAATCCTTTTGAAAATAACACAATTTATATTAAACAAAATTTATAGGAGCTGATACTATGATGACTGCAACGAATGCAACAGCAGAGATTTTTTGGACAGCATTTAGAGCAATGCCCAAAAAACAGAGAAATGCAATAATAGACAAGTTACTAACTGATAATGAATTTATGGAAGATTTAATTGACATATCTATCATAAAACAGCGAGAAAATGAACCTTCACGCTCTTTAGATGACTATCTTGCTGAAAGAAAAAAAGGTTAAAATTCATGGTAGAATATCAAATAAATCTTAAAAGATCATCAGAGAAGGAATTAGAACGTCTTCCAGATAAAATTCATGATAGAATTGTACATCGACTTTTATTACTGAAAAAAAATCCAAGACCTCAAAGTGCAAAAAAATTACGGGGGAGTGAAAGTTATAGAATTCGTGTTAGTGATTATAGAATTCTATATATCATTGATGATGATAATAAAAAAGTTGAGATATATTCTATAGCCCATCGTAGAGAAGCTTACCGATAATGATGATTAATTTTAAAGTAAATATTATAT
>DSBF01000111.1 GCA_011049495.1 Ignavibacteria bacterium | reverse complement strand
GTAATAGGTACGGTAATTATATACTACAATAAATTCCAAGCAGTCACTTTTGATGAAGAATTTGCAAAAAGTGTCGGGCTAAACACTGATAGGATTTATCTTCTGCTTTTAATCCTTATTGCAATAACAACCGTAATGCTGATAAAAGTTGTTGGAATTGTTTTGGTTATAGCTTTGATTTCGATACCGCCTGCGATAGCAATAAACTACTCTAAAAGTTTGAAGCAGATGATGTTGATCTCGGTAATACTTGGATTATTATTTACAATATTTGGTTTATTTATCTCTTATTACTTAAATTTAACATCGGGTGCATCAATAATTTTTATTTCGGTAATCGGTTATCTCGTTTCTTACTTTTTGAAGAAATAATGAGGCACATTTGATAGTTTGGGATGTTGATCCTAATATAATTTCTCTTGGACCATTTACAGTGCGATGGTATGGTGTACTTTTCGCACTAACTTTTATTGTCGGTTACCAAATTTTTATTTGGATTTATAGGTTGGAAAAGAGACCTGAAAAAGAAATATCCGAATTAGTTTGGTATATGATAATCGGTACTGTTGTGGGTGCACGCCTTGGGCATTGTTTGTTTTATAACCCTTCTTTTTATTTTCAAAATCCGTTTGAAATAATTGCGGTTTGGCGCGGAGGTTTAGCTAGTCATGGTGCCGCTATCGGGATTTTAAGTGCGTTATACTTTTATATTAAGAAAATTAAAAATGCTAAGTACCTGTGGGTACTTGATAGAGTTGTAATTACAGCCGCACTCGGTGGATTTTTTATAAGAATGGGTAACTTGTTTAATTCTGAAATTATTGGTCTGCCTACCGATATGCCGTGGGCATTTGTTTTTGCTAAGGTCGATAGTATTCCCCGTCATCCTGCACAGCTTTACGAAGCATTAGGTTATCTCGCAACTTTCTTTGTCTTATTTTTTATTTATAAAAAGAATTACAAAACAATTAAAGACGGACTAATGTTCGGCTTATTTTTGTTTTTAATTTTCGGGCATCGATTTATAGTTGAGTTTTTTAAAGAAAATCAAACTTATTTTGAAGAAGGGTGGATTCTTAACATGGGTCAATTGTTAAGCATTCCGCTAATAATCACCGGGTTGTATTTTATCATTACACGATTAAGGTCCAAACCTCAGGTGTAAACTTTTTATATCAATTCCACAGGAGAAAAAATGAGTTTTAAATCTAACATAATATTTCCCATTGCTATATTTTTTTCGACAATCTTTTTTGTTCAATGCGGTAGTTCTTCATCGGATGAATATAAAGCTGAATTAGATTCACTAAGATTCACCGGTGAAATACATCTTCGAAACATCAAACAATTAACTTTCGGCGGCAACAATGCCGAAGCATACTTTAGCTTTGATGATAAACAGCTTGTCTTTCAAAGTGATTGGGATGAAATAAATTCGCAAGAATGCGATCAAATATTTTTGATGAACGCTGACGGCTCGCTGCTTGAAAGCGGTGAACAATATCAACTTGTATCAACCGGTCTCGGAAGAACAACTTGTGCTTATTTTCTTAAAGACGGCAGAATTGTTTTTGCATCAACACATGAAACTGATGCAGCGTGCCCGGAAGAAGTTATGTTTACAGAAGGAAGATATGTTTGGTCTATTTATAACAGCTATGATATTTATGTCGCAAATCCGGATGGCTCTAATATTGAAAAATTAATAAGCAGCGAAAGTTATGATGCAGAAGCAACAGTTTCTCCCGACGGTCGTTACATTGTTTTCACATCAACTCGTTCAGGTGATTTAGATTTGTGGAGATATGATTTGCAAACCGGCGAGTACCTTCAATTAACAAATGAATTAGGTTATGACGGCGGTGCTTTTTTTTCTCGCGATTCAAAGAAAATTGTTTGGCGGGCAAGTCGTCCTAAAGGGCAAGCTGCAGCAGATTATAGTGAATTATTAGCTCAAGGTTTAGTAGAGCCGAAAGAGCTTGATATTTATATTGCAGATATTGACGGAAAGAATGTTGTTAAAGTAACAGATTTACCCGGTGCAAATTGGGCACCGTTCTTCCATCCGAGCGGAAAGAAAATTTTATTCAGTTCAAATCATCATTCGCTGCAATACGGCGGGAGATTGTTTGATATTTTTATGATTAATATAGACGGAACAGAATTAACTCAAATTACTCATTCCGGTACATTCGATGCTTTCCCGATGTTTTCCTTCGACGGAAAAAAACTTGTCTTCGCTTCAAATAGGAATATTGATAGAATGGAAAGCCGCGTAACTAATGTATTTATTGCTGATTGGATTGAAAAGCCATCGGAAGTTGATGTTAATTTTGAGTCGTTGAAGTGACACTGTTTAATGACAGTAAAAACTTTTGTCCTCAATATTGTAAAAATAGATTTGCAAATGTATCTTTGTTGTAGAAACAACCTCGGAGAAATTCTATGAAGGTGAAAATTCAAAAATGGGGCAACAGTTTAGCAATGAGAATTCCAAAGGCATTTGCCGATCAATCAATGATTAGTGAAGATAAATATGTGAACCTGACTTTAGTTGACAAAAAGATTGTTGTTGAACCGGTTGAAGAGAAACAGTATGATCTAAAAGAATTGATTTCCGGTATAAACAAAAGAAACCTTCATAAAGAAATTGATTTTGGTGAACCTATTGGAAATGAAGTTTGGTAAAATCAAAATCATATGTGCCTGAACGGGCTGATGTTGTTTGGTTGAATTTTGATCTGCAATTAGGTCATGAACAATCCGGAAGACGCCCTGCTTTGGTTATTTCTCCAAAAATCTATAATGAGAAAACAGGTTTAGCATTATTCTGCCCGATTACATCCCAAGTAAAAAATTATCCGTTTGAAGTTAGACTGCCGGTCAATTTGGAAATTGATGGAGTAATCCTTTCAGATCAGGTAAAAAATCTTGACTGGAAAATTCGTAATGCCGAGTTCATCTGTAAACTGCCAAATATTGCGCTTTCCGAAACATTAAATAAAATTAATGTGTTGATAAATATCTAAAAAAAGCATTTCAACAGTCCTATGAGAGAAAAAGAATTCGCTAAAAATTGGGTGCAGTTAAAACGTGATGAGATTAAATCTTTTCCCGGTGATTTTTTATCTTCATCTCAAACCGATGAAATTAAATTACCCGGTAAAGTCTTGATTTTGGGATCTGAGCTTTTTGGAACTTATGAATTACTTGATGAAAAAGGAAACGAATTTCTAAAAGTTGAAGATATCTACAAAGCAAAATATATTTTGTACGCAAATATGAATAAACCACTTTCGATTAAATGTCCCGTTCATCCAGAAGAAATTAAGTCGGTTGTAAAATCATACGAAAACTATTTAGATGATTTACTCGATCAAATTAAAAAAGAATTCAAATCGCAATTCCCGGAATCAAAATCATTCCCCGAAATTTCAAACTATATATTCAACTCGCTCAACTTGAAGCGGCATTAAAATGCAGAACATTTCGTTAAGTGAAAACATCTCCAACTATATAAACAATACTTTCGGCGAAGAATTTCTGTCAAAGTATATCGAGTATCATCAAAGCGAATACAAACCTTATTTAAGAATTTCTTCTTTTATTGACGAAAAGGAAATGGTTAACAGACTATCATCTTATGAGATTGAATTGGAGAAAATTTTAAATGTACCCCGTGCTTACCGGGTATTAAAAGGAAGTGAAGTAATTGGTAAGACTTTGGAATTTGCAGTCGGTAAATACTATATACAAAGTTTATCTTCAATGATTCCGCCTCTAATTCTTAAACCGAACGAGAATGAAAAAGTTTTGGATCTTGCCGCGGCGCCCGGTTCAAAAACTACACAGCTTGCAGAGATGATGAACAACCGCGGAACTCTTTATGCAAATGAACCTAATGTTAACCGGCTAAAGGGATTGGTATTTAATCTCGATAAGCTAAACTTTGTGAACATCGGAGTAATAAAATTCAAAGGTGAACTGCTCAGCAAAGTATTTGAAAATTATTTCGATAAAATTTTGGTTGATGCGCCGTGCAGCGCGCTTGGTATTGTTCAAAAGAAGGGTGAAGTAAGTAATTGGTGGAACACAAACCAAGTTGATAAAATTGCGAACCTTCAATTAAGGATGTTAATAAGTGCAATTAAAATGGCTAAGACCGGCGGTGAAATTGTTTATTCAACTTGTACTATGACCGTCGAAGAAAATGAATTTATTATAAATAAAGTTCTGCAAAACTATCCCGTTGAATTAGAGGAAATTGAACTCCCGGTAAAATCCAACGATGGATTTACAAGTTATAACGGTGAACAGTTTTCTTCCGAGTTAAGTAAAACAAAAAGAATAGTTCCGTGGGAAATTAATTCCGAAGGATTTTTTGTCGCTAAGCTGAGGAAAACCGGTACTACCATTGCGAACAGAAAAGCAGAAATAAAACCAAGAGAACGTGAACTAATTTCTGCGAGAAGTAAAAAAATAGAAAAGTATTTAAGAGAGTTAGCAGAGTACTTTGGAATTCCTTTCGAGCAGTTTGAAGAACATCAATATTTATTTAGAGGTAAAGATATTTTCTTTCTCCACAAGAGTTGGGAAGCGGATGATCTAAGTGTGTTTCATAGAATCGGAACACCTTTCGGATTGATTGACAAAAATGATGCTGTTCATTTCCATACTCTCGGTGCGCGTTACTTTGCTCCATTTATTACCAAAAACAAAATTGACTTACCCTCTACCGAAGACTTAAAAACCTACCTTACCGGCGGAACAATAAAAAGAATGATTGAACAACCTGGACAAAAACTTATCACTTCCCGTGATCTCGATTTGGGAACAGCAATTGCATTTGAAGATGGGATAAAGAGCCAATTTCCCCGCAATATGCGGACGGGGGAGATTATTGTTTTGTGAAAGAGGTTGTAGAACCTTTGTGGTCGCTTGGTTTAGACCTCCCAAATTACCAATGACCATAACAATGTAGCCGCCAACATTTTGCTAATGTGGTTGATTGACTGGCAACCGTAACCGCCGACAAATGTCAGCGGTTACTTATTTTATCAGCATCATCTTGCGGCTTAATCTTACTTGCTGAGATTCCAAAACGTAGAAATATACTCCTGTACTTAAGCTCTTATTTTCAAATACATACTCATAACTCCCCGCTTCTTTTTCTCCTTGGAAGAG
>DSBF01000224.1 GCA_011049495.1 Ignavibacteria bacterium | reverse complement strand
CTATAATTTTATTTTTATTGATATTCTGCGTAATAATATTTTTCTCATTTAGGAAATTCAAGAATAATTCAAGTTCGATATCTGCCCCGTAAACATTGGGGATGAAGAGTGTATCAATCAAATTATTTTCTATAAACGGAATTATACCAAGATATTTGTTGCGATTTAGATGTGAAATAATTCCGTAATCAATCTTATCAATATCTAATCGATTTAATAACGGGATTAATACAGCATCACCGGCATTATAATTATCCGATTCGCCGCCGAAGTTTACCACTGCAGTCTTTTTATTCGGGAACTTTATAATTGCTGATTCACTATTCCCTACATCCACAAAAAGAGCGGATAATTTTCCATCCGGCATTAATTGTTTGTTATCAACTTTTGACCAAACTAATAAATTGGCAGCTATCAAAATTAGAAAAACTAATTTTGCTGTTAAAGTAATTAACTTTTTGAAATAAATCGTAAGAAGGATTAGTAGAATAAAGTAAACAGCACCATCCCAAATAGAATAATTTGGTAATGAAAGATGAGAAATACTTAATGATGAAAGAAAGTTCACTATTAAAAACAGTGAATCAACTATAAACTCGTTTGTTGAAGAGAACAAATAGGCTAATTCAAATGAAAACAAACCGAAAATAATCGTAACTATTCCCAAACCAAGAATAATTCCTATCAATGGTATAACGAATAAATTTGCTGCAAGCGATATCAACGATAACTTTTCAAAATAATAAATTGTAAATGGAATTGTGCCAATCTGTGCAGCAAGTGATAAACCGACAAATAACAATACATAACGAAGTAACTTATTTGTAATATTTCTATCGTTAATTACTTTTGAGATTTTCGGATAGAAAACAAAGATAGAGATTACCGCAAAAAAAGATAGTTGGAAACCCGGATTAAATATTTGCGTAGGATCAACAATTAGAATTATAAAAGCAGCAAGAGCAAGTGTGTTAAAATTATTTTGTTTGTTTGAACGGAGATAGGATACCAAAAGTAAGACTGCCATAATTGTTGCTCGAGTTACAGATGGCGGCAACCCGGTGATTATCATAAAAGCAAGTAAACCGATAATTGTTAGAGTCATTCGCAAGTAGATATTGAATCTTCCAAAGAGAAACACCAAAATCAGAACGATAAAACCAACGTGCAAACCAGAGACAGCCAACACATGTATTACACCGGATTTAACAAATCCTTCTTTAATATCATAACCGATTTCAGAACGGTCGGCTAATAGAAGTCCCTTTAATAAACCGGCAGTCTTTTCACTGTACATTTCTTTCAACTTTAGAGCAGCCGCATATCTTATATCAAATATCAATGATGTTATAAGATTTTTTTCATAATCAACTATTACAAAGTCCATTGGCGAATATGAATTGAACAAAGCAGATATGTTTTTACTTTTTAAATATTCCCGGTAATCAAACTCACCGGGATTTTTTTGATTAGGTGGTATGGAAAGATTTCCAAGAACAACTATGCGATTACCCGGGCTTAATTTTAACAATATTTTTCGTATTACTTCTTCTTCATACGACAGATTGCAAACAATATTATACCGATGCTCGACGATAGAATTGCCTTTAATGGTCTTATCAACATTTACTTTTAAGACTAATTTTTTACCCGGCAGTTCAATTTGTTCCACTCTTCCATCAATTAATACATTCTTCAAGAATTTTTCTTTAAATGGATAAGTCGGTTCGGAAATTTTTTCGGCAGAGATATATATCATTCCAACAATAACTACTGCAGTGAATATACTTGCTGTCGAAAATAATTTTGCAGTATAATTCTTTATAAAAAACAGAATGATTGCGGATAAAAGAAATAGAATTAATAAAGTTATCTGAATTTCAATTGAGACTTCGAAGAAAGAAGAGAGAATTAAACCAAATATAAAAGCCGTTACAAATTTTATTAACGGATAACCACTCAATTAATTAATCCTATTAATGATTCTTTAATTTGTGTAATATCTTTAATTTCTTCCGATAATTTCTTTGCGTGTTTTCCTGCTGATATAGTTAAAGCCGGATTACGTGTATGCATTTTAATGCTCATATCTTCAATATTACCGTGATCGGAACAAATGAGTAATGTTATATCATCCGGTAAATTTGTAAGAATATAATAGAGAAATTCGTCAAAGGTAGTTAATATTTCTTCGGCAACATCTTTTATTCTAAAATGACCGATATGATCGGTGTAAAAGTATTCGAACAAAGTAAAATCGTGCTCAGCAGCGAGTTTAAATAATCTTTCGGCAGCGTGCTGTGGTTTTATAATTGGTAAATCATAATTTAATTTAGTTACCCATCTGCTGTTATCAATCTCTGCACTTAAAGCATTACCTTCAGCCAAATCTTTCTCGTTTTTCAAAGGAACACCACTCAGCAGACAACTTAATGAAGTTACGCTCAATCTTTTTTTCCCGGAATCTATATAATCAAAAAATATTTTCGGATATGCATTTGCAAAAACAACTTTTTTATTGAGATCTAATAAAGTTTTAAAAATATTCATATCCTGTACATAAGGCATTAATTGTGTATGCGGATAAGGTCCGAAATGAAATCCCAACGTTTGGGGTGCATTGATACCACAAAATATTGATGTCTGTCCGGTACCGCTTTGAGGTAAATCATCTACACCTAAACACGCATCTGTCGGGAAAATATATTTATCATTATTACTTATAAATTGATTATTCAAATGAGGAATATCATTAAAGATTTTTTCAAGAAACTTAAATTTTCTTTTGAAGAAAATATTTTTTTCGGGATCATTTTCTCCGATCCCCACGCCATCAATGAAAATCATTAATACTTTCGACATTATTTTGACTCTACAATAATTGTTACCGGACCATCATTGATTATTTTTACTGCCATCATCGCACCAAATTCACCTGTTTTAACTTTTTGATCGCCTAAATTCATTTTCATTCTCGAAATAAATTTGTTGTAAAGTTGTTCGGCTAATTCCGGTTTTGCAGCATCGGTATAACTTGGTCTATTCCCTTTTCGTGCATCTCCGTACAATGTAAATTGAGAAATGATTAGAACCTCTCCATCAACATCTTTTACAGACAAATTCATTTTATCATTTTCATCCAAGAATATTCTAAGGTTTGCACATTTATCAGCGACAAAGTTTACTTCATTATCTCCATCTGAATGTGTTACGCCGAGTAAGATAACAAGACCTTTACCAATTTTAGCAGAGTAATTTGTTTCGGCAATATATACTCCCCCTTCCTTAACTTTTTGAACTAAAGCTCTCATGATTTTCTTCCTACAATTACGCGATCAATATTTTGATAATCTTTTATAACTGTTATTTCGTTGAAGTTTGCCTCAGTAAACATTTTTTGAATATGCTCACTTTGTCCTTGCGCCATTTCGCACAAAAGAAAACCACCATTATTTAAAAGAGAATCTGATTTTTTTGTAACAATTCTATAAAACTCGTATCCGTCTGAAAAATCAGTAATACTTACGGCAGGTTCATAATGAATATCTTTTGATAAATTATTATAATTCTCCTTTGAAACATAAGGCGGATTTGAAATTATCATATCAAATTTTGAGTCGCTTGTATAATCATTGATATCAGCATTTAATAAATTTATTTTGTTTTTCACTTCATTATAGATTGCGTTTTCCTCCGCGACTTTATACGCCTCTTCAGAAACATCAATCGAAGTAATTTCAATACCATTAAGATTTTTTGAAAGGGTAATAGGAATATTACCAGCTCCCGTACCGATATCTAAAATACTTTTTAATTTGTTTTCATTTACCAAAGAGATTGCTTTTTCAATTAAGAATTCAGTTTCCGGGCGTGGTATCAAAACATTTTTGTTTACTTTGAATTTTAAACCGTAAAATTCCACTTCTCCCAAAATATACTGCAACGGCTCATGTTTGCTTCGTCTTGAAATAAACTCTCTGTATTCAATAATTTCGTTTTCATCTAGCGGTCTGTCAAACAATAAATATAAATCGATTCTTTTACAGTTAAGAATACTTGCAAGAAGTAATTCCGCATTCAACCTTGCGGACTCAATTCCTTTCTCTTCCAGATAAGCCGTTGAAAGCTTTATTACTTCAAGAACAGTTAATATGTTTGCATTATTTTTCATACACTTTAAAATAAAAAAGGGATGCATGAAATACATCCCTCTGAATGAAATGATTTTAGGTTATTGATTATATGTTTCCAACATATATTCCACGACTGCTTTTGCTTCATTCGGTTTTAAACCTTGACTCGGCATTGCCGGAAATTGTGGATCAACCTTTACCGGGTTTAGAATGTATTGTATTAAACCTTCTTTATTATTTTCATATTTAGGAAGAACATTCTTGTAAGCGGGTCCAACAAGTACGCGGTCATATTGATGACATGCAATACATCTGCCGTTATAAATATCTTCTCCGTTAATGGACACAGTTGCAAGACCAAGGTTAGCTTTGAAATCCTCTTCATATTTAACAAAGTCAGCTTCTATCTTTGCCAAGTGTTCTTTGGAAGTTGTACTAAACGCAGCTTGATCCTTTGCATTTGATGAAACAAATAAGATCACCGTTAATACTGTCAAAATGGTTACATAATTTGCTTTGGAGTCTTTCATCATAATGTAGAGAAAAGTAGCAATAAAGAGAATTGATATAAGAAGAACAAGAGTAATCATAAAGATATTATATGCTAATGCATTTTGCGGTGTAAGCAGAATTCTTAATAATACAAACAAAGGAAGGATAATGGTGAATATTAATCCTTTGCTTAATGCGAACTCACGGACAAACTTTAAATAATCTGCATCAACTTTTTCTTCTGTTCTAATTTTATAGTAGTAAAATAATGCAGTAATCGAGGTGACAGATAAAGCAAGAACAATCATGTAGAAAAAGTAAGATAGAGTTCTCAAAGAAAAAATAGTTGATAGAATTGAATAATCACTCCCCCATTTTTCTGCATTGGCAGCATTTTCAACCGCACCTACAAAAAACAATGCTGTTAGTAAGAAGAAAATTAAACTCCAAATATCTGTTTTATCGAATTTTGCTGAAGCTTCATTCCGGTAATTTTCAAAAGTTTCTTTTGTATCGTTTTCTTCAAAATCGATTTTATTTCTATCTAACTGATCAAATATTGTTTTTAAGT
>DSBF01000023.1 GCA_011049495.1 Ignavibacteria bacterium | reverse complement strand
GTTTATTAGAAATGGTGGTTTGATCCGCGAAGATGCATCACCAAAAAGATCATTTTATAGATTAAAAGAACTTCTCGATAAATGGGGAAGATTACCAAAATCATAAACAAGGGAAATAATGAAGTTATTTATTAATACTATTATTCTATTAGTAACAATTAGTTCAATCTTTGCACAAGGAATCACTCTTCACAAAAAAGATGCAATTGTTTGGGGGCAAAACCAAGTCATTAAGGGTGATGTCAACGGTGATTTTGCTTCAAGCGGAACATTGTATTTTAATGATGAAGAAATTCCATTTCAAATTATAGATGATGAATTTTCAGTCGATATTAAATTATTACAAAAAGAAAATACAATTTATGCCGCAGTTGATAGTTCGGGTACCTTGGTTTTTTCGGATACCCTGAAATTGACCGTTGGTTTTGACCTTGTACCTGATATGCGTCTATCGACCGAAGTTTCTGGTAGTCAAGTAACTATAAATGTATCAATTGTCGAAAATCCGAAAGAGCTTCCACTAAATTTTTATTGGTATGCTGATGAGTCAAATCCGGAAGAAGTTTCAATTACCGGAAATGGTTTAACAGCTAATGTGACAATTCCAACCAGTGCTCCTTTCGGTGAATATTATTTTAGGTTGATAGTCACTACTTCCGAAAATGATTCGGCTTTGTTTGGCACTTATGTTACTGTCGATTCAAATTCAATAACACCTTTTAACATAAAAACAGATTATGCTGGTTGGATTGATTCGGCGGTTATTTATGAAGTTACTCCATATACTTTTACACTTTACAATGAATTTAGAAATATCACCACCAAGCTTCCCGAAATTCGAGAAATGGGAATAAACACACTGTGGATTCAACCAATTATGAAAACCGAATACGGTGGGCAAGGATACGATATTACAAATTATTTCGAGATGCGTGATGATCTTGGTACAGAAGAAGAATTAGCTGAATTAATTCAGACCGCCAAAAATTTAGGAATGCGAGTATTGTTTGATATTGTCCAAAACCATTCGTCTATTCATCATCCTTATGCTAAAGATAAAGTTAGAAATGGTGAGTATTCTCATTACTATGATTTTTATCAAAGCGAAAATGACAACGCACCCTATTCACAGCACTATACTACTCTATCCGGTGGGTTCATTTATTATTTCTGGAATGATTTGGTAAATCATAACTATAACAATCCCGAAGTGCAACGCTGGATGATTGAAGCTGCCAAACATTGGATCAAAAAATATGACATTGATGGTTATCGTTACGATGCAATTTGGGGAGTGAATGCAAGAGCACCTGAGTTTGCAAGAGAAATGCGTCTCGCTTTAAAAAGTATGAAACCCGAAATACTTATGCTTGCTGAAGATAAAGCAACATGGCCCGAGACTTTCGACGAAAGATTTGATATAGGATTTGATTGGTTCCCCGAAGAGAGCTGGGTTTCTCATTGGGCTTTTCAAACTTTTTATAGTGATAACTCTAATCCGACAATTTTTAACAGCAGCAATCAAAACAATCGAGCAAGTCTTCTAAGAAATGCTTTGACAAATAACGGAAATGGTTACGCTTCTAATGCGAAGATACTTCGTTTTATTGGCAACAATGATATTTATCATTTTATTACTCATCACGGACTTGAAAGAACAAAAATGGCGGCAGCTTTAATATTTGCTTTAAATGGAATTCCTATGGTCTATAATGGACAAGAAATAGGAGTCCAGGGTCATCCCTATGGCACTGAAAGAATATTTTATCCGGGACAAACAATAAAGCAGCAAGATGGTTATGGTCTTTATCCCTTTTATCAAAGATTAGCAGAAATAAGAACGAACTCGCCCGCACTTTACAGTAACAACTTTGAAGAGGTCAATGTTAGTCCTAATAATTTTACATATGCTTTTAGAAGATGGGAAAATAAAGAGAATGTAATCGGTGCAATAAATATGGGTGATGTTGCTGTCGGTTTGAATCTTTATCTACCTGTTGATGAAATGAATTTAGAATCAACAAAAACATATTATCTAACGGACTTAATGAACGGAGAATATTTTCAATCTGATTTTGATGGATTAAAAAATATTACAATACCAATTGCAAAATATACAACAAGAATAATGAGTCTATCAGATACAGTTGCTATTGTTGTTTCGGTTGAAGATGATATTAATAAATCAGTTCCAAAAGAATTCTCAATTTCACAGAACTATCCAAACCCGTTTAACCCGAGTACAAAAATATCATACAACTTGCCTGAAGCCGGAAATGTAAAATTAAAAATATATGACGCACTCGGAAGAGAAGTAAGTTTATTAGTTGACGGTTTTGAAAATGCCGGAAGACATACAATTGAATTCAACGGCAAAAATTTATCATCCGGAGTATATTTCTATAGAATAGAATATCAAAATAATTTTACAACAATGAAAATGATTCTAATCAAGTAGGAATGATGATGAAAGTATTAATGATAGGCGGAACAGGATTTATAAGTAGCAACGTTGTAAAACTTTTAGTTGAAGAAGGTCACGATGTGTCCTTGGTAACTCGTGGCAAATCAAAAATAGAATTGTTTGATAAAAATAAAGTTCAATTTGCTTATGGAGATAGACACGATAAAGAATTCCTCAACAAACTAGCGAATGAAAATAATTACGATGTGCTTTATGATATGATCGCTTACACGGCGGATGAATCACAAATGGTTGTCGAGATATTCGGCGGTAAAGTTCCGAGATTAATTCACACAAGTACAATTTCTGTTTATATGGTTTCGGATGTGGTTAGAAATCCGATTAAAGAGGAAGACGACAAATATCCGCTCATGAAATTCTGGGAACGAAATCCTTTCGGAATGCAGTACGGAATAGACAAACGAAAATGTGAAGATGTTTTATGGAAAGCTCATAACGAAGGAAAGTTTGAAGTATCAATGATACGCGCACCTTATGTCTGCGGTCCGCACGACCCGATGAAACGTGATTACTTTTGGATTCAAAGAGTATTGGATGGTAAACCATTACTCATTCCCGGCAGTGGAGATTTTGCATCGCAACATGTTTTTGTTGAGGACTTAGCAAAAGCATTTGTTGATTTGCTAAAGTACGATGAAACTAAAGGTAAAGCATACAACATTTCATCGGGAGAAATATTTTCACTTAACGATTATCTAGATGCACTCTGTACTTTACTAGATAAAAATCCCGAACGAGTTAATGTTGATTTAGAAGTGTTCGAAAAACTTCCGTTTAGTATGAGTTTGGAAGGTCATGCATTTCCATTTAATACTTATAGAACTGCGATTTTCAGTATCGATAAAGCAAAGAAAGATTTGAATTTCAAATCAACGACTTTCGAAAAATGGATGCCGGGTACAATCGATTGGTATTTAAATGTTTACAAAAAACCATCGGTTGGTTATGGTGATCGCAGTAAAGAAGTTGAGTTTGTTGAGAAGTGGAAAAAATATAAAAGAGAATTGATATATAAAGTAACTTAGTTTAAAAGTTGAAAATTGTCATTCCGAGCCCGTCTGACTTCGGAGCTTGTTGCATAACTATATTAAAGAAAAATTGCCGTCGGTTTCAACCGACGGAGAATGAAAATAAGAAAAGAAATGAGGGCTTTAGCCACATTTTATAACTTTTGATGGGACTAAAGTCCACATAGTTAGTAGTCATTTTCTTCGTCCACTGAAGTGGACGGCAATAAAATGACTTATGCAACAGACCCTTCGGGCAGGCGAAACGAAGTGAAGCGAGGAATCTCAGATTAATATTTTCTAAATGTTGAGGTGAGATTCCCGCCTGAGGTGGACAAGCCTCAGTCATCAAAAAAAACGATTCCATCGGAATGACAATAACTTGAAAATTAACAGTATTTGGAGTATAAGTGAAAAAAAAATTATTAATAATATTAATTTTTGTCACAACTACATTGATTAACTCACAAACAGGAACATCCCTCGATGGTCAATGGCAGTTTACCGCCGACAGCAATATTGTTTTGAACATTGACAACATTGATGCGCACAATGAATGGATGCAAGTTCAAGTCCCCGGTTCTTGGCATTTATATTCAGATGAACTACTTGATTACCAAGGTATCGGTTGGTTAAAGAAGAGTTTTGAACTTAATGAAAAGATTGAAAGCAAACGATACATAATTAAATTTGATGCGGTGGATTATTTATGTGAATTATTTGTCAACAAAAAATTAGTTGGTAAACACGAAGGTGGTTATACACTATTTTATTTTGATGTAACTGAATTTATTCACGAAGGGGATAACGAAATATTATTGCGAGTAAATGATCCCGCAACAAATGAAGAAGGAACAGAAGGAATAAGTTACTGGAACATCCCGCACGGAAAGCAAAGTTGGTATGTCCAAACAAGCGGCATTTGGCAGTCTGTTGAATTATTAGTCAAAGAAAAAGTTTTTATCGAAACAGTTCATATAAGCCCAAAGAACTCCGGTGAATTCACACTTAATCTTACTCTTAATCATAATCATAATCTTACTCCCAAAGAAAATCTCACAATAAAAATTATTTCTCCAGATGAAAAAACTGTTTTCGAAAAGACATTTGAGACTGACTCAAAAGAAATATCAATTGATGACAAAATAGATGACCCGCAATTATGGGACATCGGCAAACCGAATCTATACAAAGTAATTGCAAAGTTAGGTAATGAAATTTACGAGGATAAATTCGGCTTCCGTGAATTCACTAAAAGAGATGGAAAGTTTTTCTTAAACGGAAGACCGTTTTACATGATCTCTGCATTGGATCAAAATTTTTATCCGGAGACTATTTATAAAAGTCCGAGCAAAGAATACATACGCGATGAAATGCAGAAAGCAGTCGAACTCGGCATCAACACGATGCGCTGCCATATTAAGATTCCCGAAAAAGAATATTTGGAAGTTGCAGATGAGCTTGGATTATTAGTTTGGTATGAAATCCCTAATTGGGATGTATTTGATGAGAGCGTAAAAGCAAGATCGCGATACACTTTCGACCAAATGTTGAAACGTGATTGGAATCATCCTTCTTTAGTAGTTTTGAGTATAATTAATGAAAGTTGGGGTATCGATTTATCAAAAGAAGATCAACGAGAATGGCTGCTGAATGAATTTAATTATGCTAAGGAGAAAGCAGTCGGAAGATTAATAGTTGACAACAGCGCT
>DSBF01000297.1 GCA_011049495.1 Ignavibacteria bacterium | reverse complement strand
ACTACATAAAGCGCATATCCTTACCTCGAAGGTTTATCCCAAATTTGTTATAGAGTTCTTTAAAAACTAGTTTTACAAAATTTCCCCACCTAAAAATCCTCTGATTCGACGAACTGTTTTAAGCCCGTTTTAATTTGCTATTAATATTCTATTAAACTTATTTTTCAGGTCAAAAATCACAAAACAGCATATGAAGAAAACAATTCTATTTTGGATACTTGCCTTTATCATAACCATAGCATCAGCAATTTATCAAAGATCAACTGGTCCAACATACCCGCTTAGCGGTAGCGTTCAAGTTGGAAATGAAAAAATAAAATACAGTCTTATTCGAACCCACGGCGTTGAAACTGATGCAGTTATTGAAATCAAAACAAACGATGAATCAATGACCGGAATTCTATACTGGAAAAGATTTAAAACTGAAGATGAGTTTACACCGGTTGAGATGGAATACTCCGAAGGAAAACTCACCGCTTCGTTACCGAATCAACCTCCGGCAGGTAAACTTGAATATTATGTTGAATTAGAAGGAGAAAAAATTCCGGGCAAGAAAAATGTTGTAATCAGGTTTAAAGGTGATGTTCCTACTTGGCTGTTAATCCCACATATCATTGGAATGTTCGGTTCAATGCTGCTTGCAACCCGCACCGGATTGGAATTTTTTAGAAGAGAAAAAGATAACCTGTTGAAACTGACTTACTGGACAATTGGATTTTTAATTGCAGGTGGTTTCGTTCTTGGTCCGGCAGTTCAGCTTTATGCTTTCGGTGCATGGTGGACCGGGTTTCCTTTCGGTACCGATTTAACAGATAATAAAACTTTAATTGCTCTTATCGCATGGTTAGTAGCGCTCTTCATGTATAAAAAAAGTAAGAATCCCAAAAGATGGGCACTCGGTGCTTCAATAGTTATGCTCATAGTATATCTAATTCCGCACAGCCTTTTAGGTTCCGAATTAGATTATAATGAACTCGATGATGAAAACATCGAGATACATAATTCAATTATGGAGTAAGTATGAAAAAACAATATTTATTTGTATTTACCTTTCTCCTCTTTTCAAGTCTATTGTTCTCTCAAAAATTAGATCAAAGCTTTATTGCCGTTAAGTCAACAGGTGTTCAAGAATTTTTAGAGAAATATCCCGAATATGATGGGAGAGGAACTTTAATTTTAATTCTCGATTCCGGTGTTGATATTGGAATTGACGGACTTACAACGACTTCAACCGGCGAACTTAAGGTTATTGATGTACAGGATTTCACCGGTGAAGGTGATTTTTTCTTTACCGAAGCAAAAGTTGATGACGATGACGACACTTTATTTTTCTATGACAAAGGCAAAGAACTGAAAGTAAAAGTTGCTGAAAATTATTTATTGCAAAATGATGGTGATTATTTTATCGGTGTTGTTGAAGAAAAACACTGGTTGAATTCTTCGTCCGGAGTAAAAGATCTTAATAATAATAACAAAACCGATGACAAATTTGTATTCATCTCCTTCAAGCAAAAAGATTCCGAAGATTGGGTCGTTTATCTTGACACCAACGGCGACGGAAAGCTTGATGATGAAAAACCGATTAAGAATTTCAAGATTAATAAGGATGCTTTTGTTATTAAAACAGAAGAAGGTGAACCTAATTTTCATTTCGGGCTCAATATCTTTCCGGGAGAGAACAAAATAGTCATTCATTATGATGCGGTATCTCACGGAACTCACTGTGCCGGCATTGCTGCAGGTAATCAAATCGGCAATTATGAATTTTACGGAATAGCATCCGGTGCATATTTAGGCAGTTTGAAAATCGGAAGCAGTATTTACTCTGGCGGGGCAACAACTGCAGGTAGTATGAAAGCTGCTTACGATTATGCCGACAAACTTAGCCGCGAACTTGAGATGCCTGTAATCATAAATATGAGTTACGGAATTGGATCCGAAATCCACGGTTTAGCCGATATGGAAAAGTATATCGACAATTTAGTAAGTGCTAATCCGAATTTGTATATCTCTATATCAGCAGGTAATGAAGGACCGGGAATTTCAACTTTAGGTTTGCCGGCATCTTCTAACTCCGTGCTTTCTTCAGGTGCGGTACTTGCAAAAGAAGTCGGAAACGATCTTTACGGGTCGCCGATTGACAGGGATGTAATTTTGCATTTTAGTTCACGAGGAGGTGAAGTAAACAAGCCTGATATAATAGCACCGGGCGCTGCAACTTCAACTGTTCCTTATTGGACAAGATACGATAGATTCTGGGGAACAAGTATGGCGGCTCCTTATACTGCCGGTGTTATGTCGCTTCTTTTAAGTGCTATGAAGGTTGAATACCCTGATCTAAAAATTCCATCTTTACTTCTTTATAAGGTGCTTAGAGAAAGTGCAGTTACATTAGATGAATATTCACCGGTCGATCAAGGCGGCGGATTAATTAATGTTATGAATGCATATGAATTATTAAAAAAATATATCAAAGCTGGAGAAATAAATAAATTCGAAACTTATACGGTTTCCGCAGATGCACCATCTACACCAAGCGGAAAAGCCGATCATCTTTATATTAGAAACGGCTCTTATCTAACCGGTGTTGAAAAATTTAACTTTTCTATTGCAAGAAATAACTTTAACAAGACTGATAAATTTTTCAGATCATACACGATTAAAAGCGAAAACGATTGGCTAAAACCGATTACCAAAAAAACATACATCCGTAATGAACAGAGAGCTAATGTCGCCGTTCAGCTTGATAAATCGAAAATGACTAAACCCGGACTTTACAGCGGAAGGATAAAAGCGTACAGAGAGGATATTTCAAAATTTCCTGAATTTGAATTATTAGCAACTGTGGTTATTCCTCATCATTTCAACCAAAGTAATAATTACAAACTTTTTGATTCGGGTAAATTAGCTCCGGCTGAAATCAAAAGATATTTTCTTGAAGTTCCGCCTGCAGCAAGTTCAATGAAAGTTACATTATCCGCAGAAAAAGGAAAGTATTCTAACACATGGTATGCATTGCATGATCCCGAAGGAAGAGGTGTGGGAGGAATTCGACCAATTGAAACAGAAAGAGATGCTTTTGAATCCGAAAGATTTTTCAATGATATCCTGCCAGGCGTGTATGAACTCGTAGTTGTTGGTCACTTTACTGCGGTTGATACCGTTCATTATAATTTGAATGTGGAATTCCAAAGTATACAGGTAGTCGGCAAAGATGAAGTTGATAGTTTGAATAATACTGTAACCGTAGTAAATAATTATAACGATGTGCTTCGCTATTCATTAAAGGGCGAAGTAACCGGTTATGAGAGAGATTACACAATACAATTTGAAGATGAAGAAATTGTTCAGCATAAATTTTCTTTTAAAGAAGGAGAACAAAAGAAAACATTTAATCTTACTGTTTCTCAAAACGATTACAATACAATAACCGATTTTGCAGTTGTGATTTATAATAAAGAAGGCAAAATTGTATCAAGCAACGGATTTAGTTACAAAGATATGTCAATCTCGCTTACAAACAGTAATAAAGAAGATGATAATGAATTTCTTTTAACATTTGTCCCGGCATTCGTTGATGAAGTAAAGAAAATAAATGTATTTGTAAATGAAGTAACAATATTAAAAGAACCGGTATCATTTAAAGTTACCAACAAGTCATCTTCAAATGTTGTTATGTATCCGGCAATACCGGAATCATTAACATTGGATATAGATTTTTCAAATAATACATTTGATGAGAATGTATCACCGGTTGGAAAAATTTATTTTGAAAAACAAAACAGCGGTAAAGTAGAATATGAATTACCGATATATATCAATTTCTAAATGGGAGAGGTTAAATGAGTAATCATGAACAGCAGCAAACAATTGTAGGTCTCCCGGTTAACGCATACACGGAATTAAAACCGGGAGAAGAGTACGTTCCAATAATGTCTCCAACAAAAGAGTATCCCGAGGTTAGCAAATATTCGGTTATAATGGGACTGATAATGGCAATTCTCTTTTCTGCTGCCGCAGCCTACCTTGGATTAAAAATCGGGCAGGTATTTGAAGCCGCAATTCCGATTGCAATAATTGCCGTTGGATTTTCAACCTTACTAAAACGTAATAAAGCTCTCGGCGAAAACGTAATTATTCAATCGATCGGGTCCACTTCAGGAGCGGTTGTTGCCGGTGCTATATTTACCATCCCCGCGCTCTATATTCTAAATTTGGAAGTTGATTTCTTCCAGGTATTCATGGCGTCATTACTGGGTGGTTTTCTCGGAATCTTGTTCTTAATTCCTTTCAGAAAATATTTTGTGGCTGAGATGCATGGTAAATTCCCTTTCCCCGAAGCTACCGCAACTACAGAAGTTTTAGTAGCAGGTGAAAAAGGAGGTAAACAGGCAATAGTACTTGTTGTATCGGGATTAATTGGCGGTATTTATGATTTCATAATTGCAACATTCGGATTATGGAGTGAAGTGTTTTCAACAAGAGTAGTTGCAATTGGTGAACATTTTGCAGATAAATTTAAAACAGTATTTAAACTGAATGTCGGAGCTGCTATTGTTGGGCTTGGTTACATAGTCGGTTTAAAATATACGGCAATTATTGCCGCAGGTTCTTTTGTTGCTTGGTTTGTAATTATTCCAATTTTTGCTTACTTGGGTGATTTCATTACTATGCCTGTGGGAGCAACTGCTACACTATTAATTAAAGATATGTCTGCCGAACAAATTTTTGGAAATTATGTTCGTCATATCGGTATTGGCGGTATCGCTATGGCTGGAATTATTGGAATTATTCGTTCATCGGGAATCATTAAATCTGCATTTACACTCGGATTTAAAGAAATATTCGGTGGTCATCATGATGAAGAAAATAACCTTCGAACAAAACGCGACATACCTATGGGCATTATTGCAGGCGGAATCATTTTAACAGCCGTTGTAATATTTTTATTCTTCATGTTCGGTGTTGTCGATAATTTTGTCCATGCTATAGTTGGTCTGGCAATTGTTATGGTAATTTCATTTTTATTTACTACTGTTGCCGCTAATGCAATAGCAATTGTAGGAACAAACCCGGTTTCGGGTATGACATTAATGACGTTGATTTTATCCTCGATTATATTAGTCAGCGTTGGGTTAACTGGCGCACCCGGGATGGTTTCCGCTTTGATTATTGGTGGTGTTGTTTGTACGGCTCTTTCTGTTGCCGGAGCATTT
>DSBF01000133.1 GCA_011049495.1 Ignavibacteria bacterium | reverse complement strand
TCACAAGGAAAAAATTTCTCAAATGTATTTTTTAGATTGTTTTCAAATGATTTTATTTCCATAATTATTTGCCTCCTATTTTATAAATTCTATACATCTGCAACAAATTACGTTTTCAGCCGAACCTCTATCGTCTCCTGGATATTGTAATTCTTCACCTCCAACAATAAACGAAACGGAAATAGGCAGCATCGTTCCGTGCATGACAGCATGAGTAATCCTAACTCTTTCATCGAGAGCAGTGAACCAGCCATGTTCGCTCGCACCAGTTTCAAGGATAATATTATGAGAAGCTTTGTTTGCCGCACGAGAAACTTCCGTCCTTGAAATCGCTGTCGCCCTGCCATTGTTAATGAAATCTTCCGATGTCGGAGTATAACGATTATTAATTTCTTTCGCTATTTCTTTAACTGTTTTCCCTTCGTTTATTCCCTGTTCCATTATCGCTTTCAGTTGTTTTATATCTGTTTCCGCGATTCCTTTCCATGTTTCCTCCATTCCCTGAATGTGGCTGCCGATATAATTTTCTTTCACATTCTCAGCTATCGAAATTTTAAACTCAAGTTCTTTTTGCTTTATTGCTTCGATCATACTTTTCTCGATATATGCATTTCCTTTTTCGAATTCAGAAATTAAAACATCGAGGTCTATTAACGTCTCGCTGAATAATAAGTCCATATTCATCGATTTGCTTGACTTTGAAAGATTCGAGGCTACTTTATTGCCAAGCCAGTTCCATGTTTTGCGTAGTTCGTTTGACAAACCTTCTTCAAGTTTTTGTTCCCATTCGATGAAATATTTCCAGGATTTTTCGCCTAAGTCAAGCGCGCTTTTAGCAGTTATTATATTTTGTATTTTCTGCTCGTTCAATATTTCAGGTTTTACGCTTTTACTTTTATCTGTACTTCCTACTTCGGAAAATATTCCTTGTATTAATATTTTTTCACTCCCCGCGTATGGCTCAAGCCCTCGTTCCTGTGTTCGTATTTCCGCACGCGACCTGACGCCATAATCAAGATCAAGTTTTTCGTATTGTATTTTATCTGCAGGCGACATTTCCAATTCCAAATTATAGACAAAGTCAAGTTCATCCGGCAAAAAATAACGTGCGATTGTATTTGCCAACCTATTCGCGATCGGAGTTTTCGTGTATAAGTGATATACTGTTTTTGCTTCTTCCATGTTAGAACGGTTTACATGCTCCGTTTTCCCGATTAATATTTGAGGAATTCCGCAATGTTCGTATATATCGGCTTTTGTCTGCTCAATAATATTTGTGAAATCAAGGTCTTGCGGGGTCGCGCTTAACGGTTGAAATTCGTAACCGCTTGGCGTACCGGCGAATTGATTTGATTTCGATAATCCGCCAAATTTTTCGTTAAACTGTTCAACTAATTCTTTATTTTGTGCGGCATTCCCGCCTTTTATCAGACCAGATAGAATTCCTTTATTTCCGTATAATGCTTTTCTGTAATCGTTAATCGCTTCCTCCGCTTCAAAAAACATAAATCCGGTTTTCAGCAATGACAAACCACGCCCGAAAGGATTCCGCGGGTCAGGATTTTTGAAATGGATTATTTCTTCGAAAGGAGCATTCCTTCTTGTATCCCCAAGTTCAAGTGTATATCCTTTTTTGATTTTCCCGTCGAACCAATCCGAAACATTCATAGGCGGAATTATTAATATTCGGGAAAGTCCATTTATTTTCGATTCTCCGTCCAAGTACCAGAAAGCATCACCATCAAAAATATAATTAAAGGTAGTAACGTAAATCAGGTCTTCCCATGTCAATGACGCGCAAGGGCGATATAATCTTTCAGTATATTTCCCGTTTTCTATTTTTCTTGTCTTGACATTCACTATATTCCATTCGAGATTTTCAATTGATTTCGAGATAAAATCCGCAGCTTTGTAAAATGCGCCGACATAACATTTTTGAGCAATGTATTTTTCAATTAAAGTATTTCTATACCCATAATTTGAAATAGCGTTAAAAAATATTTGAGTGCTTAAATCCTTTTTCGCTGTCTCTACTGTTCCAAATTTTTTAAAAAAATTAAACATTTAAAAAAACCTCTTCGTATCCTTGGCAATGAGTATAAATCCCATACCTAATCGCTGTCATCGTGTGATCCATATATTCAACTGGAACACCAAGATTATTGCCATTCTTATCTGTCCTGTAATGATATTTATTATGCTCTCTAATTATATTTTCAGAGCCGGCGGCAATGTGGATTTTTAAAGCCCTTAAGGCATCGGTTTGTATTTTCACCGAATTTTTGCCTTTGACACAAGGTTGAGCTATAAAACCAGCACGGTTCAAATCTTCAATCGCTTTCGGGTCTTCATTGTCGCAATATATAATTTCATTTCGCGAAATTTCAAAAGATGAATCATTTTTCATTATTTCAATTAAATCGCTATTCGTCAGATTTGTTTGATAGATTAATTCTTCAACCCAAAAATTATCTGATTTTCGGTATATCCTGACAAGCGCGGCTGGGTCAATCGAATATCCGAAATCGAGTCCATAAAATATTTCATCGAAAGAAACATTCGGCAAAGGGGCTATATCCCAACTATAAACATTCCCGCGGACAGACGCCCATTCGTTTTTGACATAAATTCGATAAAGAATCGGATCGTACTCTTTCAGGCTCTCGAGTTTCGCAATATAACTTTCCGGCAAAAAAGGATTATCAAGATAAGTGCTTTCAATTATTTCTACATTATCGCGCAGGGCAAGCTTTTCCCTTATCCAGTGATGTTCTTCACTCTTGTTGCAAGATAGAAACATTTGATTAGGGGTATCCGGAACGGTTTTTCCTGAAAGCCTCAAATCTAAAATCCCAAAATCCTCATAAGTAAATTCAATTGCTTCTTCAATCCAAATATCGTTAAATTCAGTCGATTTGATTTTTTCCGGGTCATCGACAGAAGTGAAAACCATATAATTGTTTAAATTCGGGTTTATATAAGTTCTATCGGTTTTATTATGCCATTTTTCTTTATATATATGGTATTCCTTCATTAAGTCTATAGTTTTCTTGTATGCAGTTAACTTCAAAGACGGTAAAGTTTTTCTTGTAATTAATACATTTCTGTTTTTCCTTGTGTGAAATCGTTCAATAAATAATTGTGAAATTGAATGAGATTTTGAACTTCTTGCGCCACCGACATTTAACACGTACGCGCTTTTGGTGCTCCTATTTTTATTGAAAACTTCTGTATATTCTATATCAATTATTTTTGCCATCGCCAACAGGCCTAAAATTAATAATAACATTTTCCTCCGTTTCGACGTCATGTTTTTGCGTTTCGATAAAGCCTCTATGCGAACCTATTGTTTTTAGCCACCATTTTGAAATTTCAATATCTCCTTCGTTAATGCATTTCATAATATTCCATTCAGCTTTATCAGTTACCTTTTCGCGTTCTTCGTTTATTTTCTTTCTTACCTCCTCCCATTTATCACGGCAATTGGCAACAGTCCATCTTGATATACCCATCTTACTCGCGATTACTGTCATTACTCCACCAGTTCCTTCAATCGCCGCAAGTATATCTTTTTTCTTAACAGCTTTCATCAACTACTCCTTGTTGAAGTATTGCTTTTTCTCCAGTGAATTTTTTCCATCTATCAACAATTATATCACAACGGTATGGGTCTATTTCCATCATACAACAAATCCTGTCTAATTGTTCACAAGCGATAAGAGTTGAGCCTGAACCGCCGAATACATCTAATACAATATTATTTCTTTTTGATAATGGTTTTATGATTTTCCCAATACTTTCAACTGGTTTTTCATGTTCAATTATTTTTTCGTTAAAAGTATTTCTATATTTCATAGATATTACAGTAGTTAACCCTTCATGCGTATTCCTGAACAATACAGGCTTTCCTATTGAAAAATGAATAGCCGGAATGTGCTTTCTATAAAAATAATTCACATTAGGGACTGTTGATGTAAGTTCAAAAATAATAAAAGAATGTATATTGTAATCATAGGCTCTTATTATTTCAATAAGCTGTTTATCAGTTGCCATTAAAAGAAAATTAGTATCACTACAATTTAAAATAATATTTTTTATTATTGTTTTTAAAACTTCAATATTCATATCGTATGGCGGATCAGCAAAAACCATATCCGCTTTTTGCCCGTTCATTAATTTTTTAATATTTTCTTGTTTCGCCGCATCTCCGCAAAGCAACCAATGTTCTCCTAATCGATAGAAATCTCCTTCTTTAGTTTTTGGCTTAATATTTTTTTCAACATATTCATCTTCAGCAATTTCAGGTTTATTAAATCCGAATTCATTTAAATTAAAACCAACAGACTCAAGTAAATTCGCTTCAAAATTGTTCATCAATAAATCAAAATCCCAATCTCCCAGATTTTTATTCAATCTTAAATTCAATTCTTTAATTTCTTCTTTTGTTAATTTTCTGTTAGGGATACGAACATCTACTTTCTGATTTAAATCTTTTTTCGATAAGATATTATAGCGGAAATGCCCGCCTATTATAGTATTATCGGTATTGATTATTAGCGGAACCGCGAGGTTAAACTTTTTTAAAGAATTACCTAAATCGATTTCCTGTTTTTCTGTCGCCTGCCTGGGGTTCCATTTAAACGGTTTTAATTCAGACAATTCCCTTGTTTCTGTACGCCAGCTTATTTTCCTCATTTCAGGAATTATATAATAAAATTTATATTTTGTCAAGGGAGTATAAGTTTAAGCGTGAAAAAATATAGCGTAAATTATTGCTATTTATAGCTTTACGGCTTATATTTCTTTAAATCTTTTTTTATATAAAAATCTTTATTGTATTTTTTTAGTTTTTCAGTAATATTTAAATAAAATTTATTCCAATCAATTATTGATTGTTTTTTATGGTAATTTAATTTCCCAACTTTAAACAAATCAACAAAATTGTAAGTTACATCTAACAATTTCAATGTTTGCTCTGGATATAGAACTGGTTCAAAACTAACCCAAGTTTTTATTCCGAATTTTTTTGCTTTTCTCAAAACATTTATTCTTTCTTCAGGTAAAGCGGCATATGGCTCCCATTCAAGTGAATTATTTTTATCGAAACAAGTTAATGAGATTCCTAACCAACCTTTAGTTTTTAAAATTAATTCAAAATCTCTTTCTACTAATTTAGATTTAGTTAAGATAATTGGGATTATTTTATTTTCATAAAACAATTCTAAAACCTGTTTTGTTATTCCT
>DSBF01000472.1 GCA_011049495.1 Ignavibacteria bacterium | reverse complement strand
AAGCAAATTGGCTCAATAATTCTATGGTTATATTATTTTACAGCCATTCTCGTAATTGGTTGGCATGGATTCTTTAAAACTAAAAAAACCGCTTACATCGTCTCTTTGTTTGCGTTGAGTGGCATTGTCTTAATGAGCATAAATATTTTCATTTTAAATATATTCTCAAAATTACATCGTTATTTATAGCAGATTTCCTCAAATTTAGATCGAATATTCTCCCAATGCGTCCCCCTCCAATAATGCCTTCCGCAAGAAGTGCATCGGCTAAGAATTTTTTGTGTTTCGTAAACATAGAGAGGAACCTTGTCTTTCGCTTCTGATTTTGAGATTTTCTCAAGCTCGCTATTGCACTCAACACAACGCTTCAAATCATTGTTACATTTTAAATTAAAATACTTTACTAGCTGCTTAAGTTGTTTATCAAGTTTTTCAGAATCAACCAACAGCACTTTAACGGAACCGTTTGCAATCGGACTTCTTTTAATTAATCCCGTATCTCGAGTCAGTATTACTCGATTTTCTCTTCGCGCGATATTAACCAATTCAACATCTTCAATTTTTCTAAAATAAGCCGCGTCATAACCCATCAAACGTAACCACTTCGCAAGACGTCCACACATCTGATCGATAACAAATTTTGGCTTTTTCATGATTTTTAAAAATTTATCTAAGGATATTTTATTGAGAAATATGAAAATAATTACGAATGGATTTTTGTAGAAGTAAAGACTTAAGCTCTTGTGTTATTTTTGTAAGACCCGTAAGCTCCTCTAATGCTTTTTTCTTCCCCTCGTCGCTTTTTTGCATAAAAGATGATAAAAGAATCTGTTGAAAAAAGGAGGCCTCTCGCTCTGCAAAGTTTTCGTAAAATCGCAAATGACGAGGCTCTATACCGTAACTTTCCAATTTTTTTACAAGTTTCATTATCTTTAAATCTATAGAAGCATATACTTTCCCCTTTTCCGATTCCTCATGCTGAATTATGTTGTAATTTTCAAGCTTTTCGATTTCTTCTATCGACACACTGGTTATTTGAGGAACGTCGTCGATTTTTACTTTTTGAAAATCATCTAAAGGCTGAGCCAAACTCTCTTCCTCTGTTAATTTTAACTCTTCCTCGAAAAACCTTGATTTAATCTTTGTTTTGATTACGCTTAAGGGAAGATATTTATCACGTTGCAGCTTTAAAATTCCTTTAAGTTGATTATAATCTTTTTCCTTAAACTTTCTGTACCCTCCATCTGTTCGCTCGGGGCTGATCAACCCCTCTTCTTCCAGATATCTTACTTTGCTAATTGAAATCCCTGGAAATTCACCGCGAAGCTCTTCGACAACCTCTCCTATTGTTGCGTAATCTCTATCAGAATGCCCAAGCACTTTCATCACCTTCTAATTTTAGCTTTGTTTATTTAAAAAAACTAACTTAAACCTACCGATCTGTATTTCATCTTTATTTTTCAACTTGGCTTTTTCCACCAATTTATTGTTAACATAAGTTCCGTTTAGACTTCCCAAATCTTTTAAAATTGCACCCTTCAAATCAAAATCTATCTCAGCATGTCCTCTGGAGACCGTTATATCATCTAAGAAAATATCGCTCCCGAGATTTCTTCCTATTGTAATTTTATCTTTATTTAACAAAAATTTCTGTCCCACCATAGGTCCCTTTTTCACAATCAAAACTGCCCCGCCTTCAGGAACCTCTTCCGCATCTACCTTCGCTTCCTCATATTCTTCAATTATGGCATCAAACGCTTTTGTGTTTTCAGCTTTTAAAGAACTCGCCAAATCAGCTCCGCACTTTTGACAAAACTTATCCATATCCTTATTCTCGCAGCCACATTTTTTGCAAAACAACTTTACTCCTTAAACTTAAAATCGTGTTCCGAAAAAGCCTTATTAAGCTCCTCGTCAACCGCCCTTAAAATATCTGGATCCGCTAAAATGTGATTTAGCCTATCTTCATCAACTCGATTTTTAACATACGCATCCTGTAAAATTGAAGAGAGACGCCTTCCCGCATGGAGTTCTTTCACTACATAATGAATCACCCTCTCCTCCATTACGTTTAAACTCACTTCTTCTAATGCTTTTCTTACCGCTTCTAAAAACTTAGATTCTGACAAATTTTTTACCTCCAACATTACTTTTATGATTTAATGTTCGTCTAACAACATATATTCCCTTTTAACACTTAAACATCACTTTTTTCAACCTTTTCTTCAACTTTCTTTTCTCGCTCTTCAAATTTTTTCAAGAGATTGCCTTTTTTAATTTTTTCAGGATTTTGATGTTTCCCGAAATAGACATTTCCTTGTTCACCCAGTGAATGAAAATGCTTCTGCGTTGGAGTTTGGAAAGCTTCTTTTGTAGAAGAACGAACGTTCCTTTGAACATTTTTATCAGACATAAAAAAACCCCCTTCTCCGATACCGCCTTAAAATCCTTTTGCAAGTATTTCCGTTAAACGGTCGATATCTTTTTTTGTAATGTCGCCTGTACCCTTCTTTTTTAGCCGTTCAATTAGCTCTGCCTTAATTATATCTATCTTCCCATGCAAAATTCTCCTTTGACATGAAAGCTTTTCCTCTTCGAGACGAAGTTCATCCAAAATTTCTCTTAATTCTTCATTCGACCTTTTTTCCAAATCAACCAAAACATCATCCCAATTTAACTTGCCTTGATCTTTTTCCAATTATTTCACCTCTCTAAAACTTAAGTATATATTATTTTTCTCATCATAGAAATAATTCAATCCCTTGCTTCTTTCAAAATCATTTCGAAAAAAGAGTTAAAACAATTAAAAAAACTTCTTAAGAAGTTTGATTTTATAATATTTTTATCCGCCAAAAGATCAGAGTGAGCCAATTCTTCCCCTTTAAAAGATATCGTTATTTCTCCAACTTTCTGACCTTTCAAAACAGGTAGGTTTGGGTAATTAACTGAAACTATTTTTTCAAGGTCGTCCGACTCCTTCTTCGTCAACAAAACTATATCCTTTTCCGCAACAAGATTTAATTCATTTTCCCACGTAGATAACTTCATTAATTTGAATGTATCTCCTTTTTTAACAAAACTTTCCAGTTCAAATTCATCAAAGCCATAATCTAAGATTTTCTTTGAATCCGCATAACAATCTTCACTGGTTGATGCATTTAAAACCACAGAAATAAACTTTTTCCCATCTTTGGTGGCCGAAGCGACCAAGCAATAACCGGCTTTTTTAGTATAACCCGTCTTAATCCCATCTACATAATCGTATTTTAAAAGAAGCTTGTTGTGGTTGGTTAATTCTCGAGGAAAAGAATTGTCGAGCCATGGTATGGTGTATTTCTTCGTAGAAACAATCTCGGCAAATTTTTTATTTTGTAGACAATGACGTGCTATCAATGAAAGGTCATACGCTGTAGAAAAGTGTCCTTCTTGTTCCAAGCCCGTGGGATTTAAAAATTTTGTCTTGTCTGCCCCTAAAATTATCGCCTTCTTGTTCATTTTTTTTATAAAATTATCAACACTTCCTCCAACATACTCGGCTAAAACGGTGGCGGCATCATTTCCTGACTTTAAAAGTATTCCATATAAGAGATTCTCAACGGTAATTTTCTCCCCGGGAGAAAGATAAATCTCCGCTTCGCCCACATCCGCAGCCGAAGGGCTTGTCGTAACCACTTTATCAAGAGAAACATTTTCAAGAGCAACGATCGCCGTCATCATCTTTGTAGTGCTAGCAATTGAGCGCTTTGTGTTTGAGTTCTTTTCCCAAAGAATGCGACCCGTTTTTGAGTCCATTAAAATCCCCGACGAAGCGCTTATTTTAAGCTCATCTGCGTCAGCAAACGAAGAGCTTGTTTGAAGTAAAAATATGCTGACAATCAAAAAAAGAATTGCTAAGCGGGGTTTTTTTAATAATAAAATTTTTGGGAATTTAAGCGCCATCTTTATCTTTTAACCTTTTAATTAGATGAGAGATTTTTTTTAATTTTCCTCTCGTTAAATCTCTTTTGCCGACAATTTCTAAAGTTATGATATCCCCTTCCTTGCAATCAACAGGCAAAATTTTTTTCGGAATTTCATAAACTCCCTCAATCCCCTCAAATAAAATAATGGCTGTATCTTTTTCAAATCGATCGATTGAGGCCGTTATGTTCAATAAATCTCCCAAAATATTAAAGTTAAAATAACAATTAAGTTTAATGTTAATGATTCTACAAATTCTTAGGGTTTATTAGTCCAGTGCAACCTACTCGCCCATTGTCTGAAAAATAAGGGTTCTTTTCCTTGGCTGATCGTCAAAATCAATAAAGACTATTTGCTGCCATGCACCCAAAACCAGTTCGGAATCTACAATTGGTATTGTTAGCGAGGGACCCAGAAATGATGCCCTTAAATGAGAATGGGCATTTTGACCACCAAGATCGTTATTGTGTTTGTAGCGATGACCATTTTGAGGAATTAATTCCTCGATAATGTCTTTAAAGTCCTCCATTAATCCTGATTCGCATTCTATTGTGGTAACCGAGCCCGTGGCGCCAGGAACAAAAATGGTTACCGTTCCATTAGCTACAGCGCTTTCCCGTACCGCCATCTCGACTTGCTGAGTAAGATCAACTATATCAATATTTCCTCGTGTAGATAAACAAACTTCTTTATTAATAATCATTTTTCCCCCTAAAGTTTTAATTAAAGTAAATGTAATGCTTTTGCTTCAATAACCTTAGCGCCAACAGACGTTAACGTCTCAATTGCTTTACTTGCATCCTCAACTCTCAAAATAAGGATGACCACCAATTCACGATCTTTTTCCAAAAAATAATATACACCTTCGACGTTTAAGTGTTCTTTCCTTAGTTCTTCAAAAACATTCGCCAGTCCTCCTGGCTCATCCAGTATTTTTTTAATATTAAGAACATTGGTTTCCGTTACCGCAAAACCCTCATTTTCAATAATTTCATGACCCTTGTTGGATTTTGTTTACAATCATTCCAATCACATCATAACCGGCTATATTTGTAATACTTAAAGCTCTGATGTTTGCCCAACTAAATTTTTCTCTTATTTATAATTGTTTTAGCCTTTCGCATGTTTCATTTAATCGTCTTTTGTTCAACCAACCTTACGTCAACCAGTAAACCACCACCCCCAAAGGAGGTGGCTTTGATAATCAACCTAAAAGGTAAATTCCTGCTGCTGGCTTTCCTCTTGTTTTTCTTTCTGTTCTTGATGCTGTATATATTTTTTAATCTTTT
>DSBF01000226.1 GCA_011049495.1 Ignavibacteria bacterium | reverse complement strand
TTAAATATATCAACAATAAAACGGAGTGTATGATGCAGCGAATTGTAAAGATTCCTTCGTTACTTATTTTACTATTCGGATTAGCACTAACAATGAGTGCTATTATAGTTGAAAAAGCAACGCTGGAAGAAATAATTTCCGAATCCCATGTAATTGTTCATGGAAAAGTTATCGATAAAATATCTGTTTGGGAAGGTAAGCAAATTAATACTTATCTAACTCTTCAGGTCTTTGATGTTGCAAAAGGTGATGGGATTGGACAAACTATAAAAGTTAAACAGTATGGTGGCAAAATTGGTCCATATGCTGATGAAATTTCCGGTCAACCCACCTATGAAGTTGGGGATGAAGTATTCTTCTTCTTAGTAGATTGGAAAGGAAATTATTGGATTCACTCAATGGCAATCGGCGGTTATGTCGTTATTGAAACCGGTGGTGTAAAATATGCCGTTAACGGTTTTAACGATATTGAGTTTGTTGAAGCTCTGCACGATAAAATTGGTGAAGACCTAAAAGGTGAATACCAATTATTTGATCTCTTCGGTAAAGTTCAATCATTATCAAGAACGGAATAGGGGGCAATCACAATGAAAAAAATTACATTAATACAAAAATCAATAATACTATTCATTGCCTCTGCAATAATTGGTTTCTGCATAATTACCAACCCGCAAGGTGTTTATAGAAGTTATTGGGCTGAAGATTTACCATTTGTTATTCAAATGAATGTTGACACACCGGAATCTTACGACGAACACATTCAATATGCTCTTGATACTTGGAATGCAGTCGAAGGCAGTTATTTCGAATTTGTAATGGGTCCACGATCGACTGCTAATGGTGCATTTGCTGACGGGATAAACTTACTGTATTTCGATAATAACTACGATAATTTTACTCCAGGGTCAAATACAATTGCATTCTCATCAACAAGAACTTCGACCGTAGGTGGTTACCATGCAATTGAATCCGATTACATTTATAATGCAGCCGGATTTCCTCCCGCAACGGATGGAAGTCCGAATAATATGGATTTAGTAACTATTACTTTACATGAAATTGGTCATCATATGGGGTTAAGCCATCATGGTCCCGCAGGTAATAGTAACGGTGCCGGTTCCGAAGGCTGCGGTTTGAATCTTCCTAGTCAAGTAATGTTTTGGTCAGTTGCGCCTGGGTCATTAAAGCGCAATTTGTTCTTACATGATGAAATGGGCGCTGTGGCTATTTATCCCAATTTTATTATTGCGGGTTCTATCACAGATACGGAAACAGGTGACCCGATTGAAAATGCAAAACTTGTTTTTAACGAAGGCACTTATGCCGCTTATGTTGGACCGGTTGAATCTTCGCTTTCTAGCAATAGAGGATTAAGACCCGGTGAAGTATATACTGAAGCTCCGACATTAGATGATGGAAGCTATTTTCTTGCTATGAATACTGCAAGTTTTTCATTTCAGGTTGAAAAATTTGGTTATGAGTCCTCGCAGGTAGTAAATGTTAATTTTGATACACCTGTTGGTTATGGAAATACTCAAGACTTAACAACCGACTTCGAATTAGCAAAGACACCCCGAGTTAATTTGAGTGGGACTGTAACGAATACTAAAACAGGTGAAGCTGTACAACCGGAAATTGTTGTTACTTGGGTTGGTGACGAGAACGAAACTCAAAGTCTAAATGCAGAAGCTGATGGCTCATTCTCATTTGTCGTTCCGCAAAATGCTTATTATAATGTTGAATTTTTCTTCGATCCACCTTTCGAACCGTACTACATTATTGACAGTCTTCTTGTAGGTTCAACTAATACCACAATTGACTTAAGTTTTATGCCCGCAAATCTTTTATTTGTATATGGTGAGACTAGTGAAATAACAGCATTTAATTACAGAAAATCATTTGAAAATTTAGGCTTCGGATTTGTAGAATGGAATACTTCGGAAAAAGAAGAAGATCTGAACCCGGAATTTCTTGATGAATTTGCAGAACCATTAACAATATTTTGGATTGCTGGAGGTGATGATTCATCCAATTTGACTAATGATGATATTGCGCTTCTCGAAGAGCATCTTTCGAAGGGTGACCGTTTAATTATGGTTGGAAAGAATATTGTTGAATTCGAAGATAGCAACGGAGCATTAATACCTGAATACGCTGGTGTAAGACATGCAGGTAATTCTTCCGGTGTTAGAATTATTGGTTATGCCGGTGATATAATCGGAGATGGAATCAATTCATTAATGCTTGGTGCCGGAAAAGATCTTTTAGAAATTTCTGATACTAGAAGAGGGTCTGTTGAAAAAGTTTTATTCTATGGATCGAGTGCTGCTGATAGTGCAAATCTTGGTGCTGTAAGAAGTCAAAATGAAGATGAAGGCTGGAAGTTCATATTATTCTCCGATGCAATAGAAAAAGCATCGGCAGCAGTTTTTGATACTTTGATTTCACGGTCTGTTAAATATGCAAACAGCGATGATTTTGTAACAAGTGTTGAAATTGACTTACGCAATGAAGACTTACCGAATGTATATTCGATTTCACAAAACTATCCAAATCCATTTAACCCGTCAACTACAATTAAATTTAGTTTACCGGTTAATGCAAACGTATCCTTGAAAATATTCAATATACTTGGCGAACAAGTTGATGTGCTAAAAGAAGGATTCATGAATGCCGGAACTTATGAGTTGAGATGGAATGCTGTCAATAATTCAATAAGCAGCGGTATTTATTTCTATAGAATTGAAGCTAACGGAATTAACGGAAGTAATTATTCTCAAACAATGAAGATGATTCTGTTGAAGTAATTATTTTTAGTATCAATAAAAAAACCCCGGCAAATTTGTCGGGGTTTTACTTTTTAAATAATGTGTTGATATAAAATTATTTTTCTTCTTTCTTAGATTTGTCACCCGGAATTTTTCTTTTTTCAAGTATACTGTCAATCAATTTATATTCTTTAGCTTCCGCAGATGATAAGAAATAATCTCTGTCACAATCCTTTGTAATTTGTTCAACAGATTTTCCGGTATGTTCCGATAATATATTGTAAATAGTATCGCGTGTTTTAATCATTTCTTTAGCATGTATTTCGATGTCTGTAGTTTGACCCGATAAACCGCCAACCCATGGTTGATGTATCATTATTTTTGAGTGTGGAAGAGCAGAACGTTTCCCATTTTCGCCACCGGCTAATAGAACTGCACCCATACTTGCAGCTAATCCGACACAAATAGTTGAAACATCTGCACGAATGTATTTCATAGTATCGTAAATTGCTAAACCAGCTGAAACACTTCCGCCTGGGGAATTGATATAAAGGTAAATATCTTTCTCAGGGTCTTCGGCTTCAAGAAATAGTAGTTGTGCAATTATTAAACTTGCAACATGATCGTCAACTGCTGTACCTAAAAAGATTATTCTTTCTCTCAATAGACGTGAAAAAATATCCATTCCTCTTTCGCCGCGACCGGTTTGTTCAATAACATATGGAATTAGCTGATTATAAATTTCAGGATTCTTTGAGTTCATTATTTTTTATCCTTTTTTTCTTTTGCTCTTTGTTCGGCATCAATTTCTTGAATTTTCGTATTTTCTTTTAGAAAGTTGATTACTTTTTCTTCCAATAATCCAATACTTCTATTTGAATCTTTGTAAAACTTTACAAGTTTTTCTTTCGAGATTCCGGTTTTCTCGGCTTCTTCTTCGGCTAATTTTTCTAAGTCGGAATCTTCAACTTTTAAATTCTCTTTTGAGGCAATTGCTTCCATTATTATTTGCCATTTAGCCGTCCATTCAGCTCGAGGTTTTAAGTATTCTCGAACTCCTTTTTCATCAAAATTAGGTGTTTTATATCTTTTAGCGTTTTCTTTTTCACTTTCAACAAGATTATTCAATATTGTCTCAACATATCCGGGGGGAACAGGGAAATCATTTTTTTCAACAACTTTATTTAATAAAGAATTTGTTACAATGTTTTCAGCTTGTGATTGATAATATGAAGAATAGTTATCTCGAATTTGCTGTTTAAATTCATCAAGAGTTTTTGCTTTTGAACGGGATATTTTTGATAAAAGTTCTTCTGTTACTTCAGGAAGAACTATTTTTTCTATTTTCTTGATTATACCTGAATACTTGAATTCTTCACGATGCAGTTCTTCACCGTGATAATGCTCGTCAATAAACTCAAACTTAAAATCATCACCAACTTTTTTATCTTTGACACCTTCCAAAATAGCCGGATTAATATTCGATTCACTCAAATCAATCAACATATCTTGTTGACCTTGCCCAACAACAGGTAAACCATTTTCATCAAGCCTGTTCAAATCAACAGTTATTCTGAATTTATCATCAACAATAACCTCAGCTTCTTGAAAAGTTGAATGAGATTTTAAAAGATTTGTAACTTCTCTTTCAATATCATCTTCCTTTACTTTGAAAATTGGTTTTTCTACTTCAATACCTTTGTAATCTTTAACTTCAACTTCAGGTTTAACTTCATATTTTACTTTAAAGAAAAGTTTTTCCCCCATTTGAAAATCAATATCAGTTAACTGAGGCATACTGATAGGATCCAATTTCAACTCATCAACAGCATCCCAAAATTTCTTTTGTGCAATAGATTCACTGGCTTTATATTCGATAGCTTCACCGTAAACTTTTTTTAGCATTTGCATCGGAACTTTACCTTTTCTGAATCCGGGAAGTTCAATATTTTTTCGTTCCTTTTTATATGCTTCGTCTATATCTGTTTTGATTTCATCATAAGAAAGCGTTACTTCGACTTCATGTTCATAACTACTCAGCACATTAACTTTAGAATCCAATTTTACCTCAAATTTATTTAAGAAGGATTATGGTACGAGAGGGGGGACTCGAACCCCCACACCTTTCGGCACTAGATCCTAAGTCTAGCGCGTCTGCCAATTCCGCCACTCTCGCAAAGAACTGCAAAAATACCTTAATAACCCCTCAAAAGCAATAAATAATCATTATAGAAATTCTAAACCTCTTATTGCTACCCATTTTTCGGAATAATTTCTATATCATTTCTAACCGGATTTTCTTGATAATAAAGCCAAATTTTCTGAATTTGCATATCAATTATAATTAAGATTATATGAATTATTTATCAGGCGAAGAAAAATTTTATCTTCAAAAACTCAATCCAATGTTGCTCAGGCACTGTCCAGATCTGTAACATCCATTTCGTTTGTTTTTTATTAAATATCAAGGAGTAAAAATATGTGCGGTATTGTAGGTT
>DSBF01000467.1 GCA_011049495.1 Ignavibacteria bacterium | reverse complement strand
CCTGATAAGCAATTCCGTTTTTTTCGCGGATTGATTGAAATAATCTTGAACTGCTGCCTTCGCCTAAAATGTGAGATAACAAACTAACCTTTATTCTATTCTTATTATCATAACCGTAGGTCGGTTTTCCCATTATAAAATGTGATTGCTGAATATCTTTGAAAACATACAAATCTTCAGCTTGATTGAGGTTTAATTTTTTCCGTTTACGTTTTGATTTGCCAAGGTCTTTTGAAAAATACTTTTTAGTAAACTCAACCAAATCTTGGTGATTGACCGCACCCGATGCTACAATAAAAAGATTATCGAAAGTATAATTATCTTTTAAATAACTTAGAAGATCTTCCCTCTTAAATGAAAGAATATTTTTAGTTGTTCCAATAATTGGTCTGCTTAAATCATTCCCTTTAAATAACATGGATTCGAATTTGTCGAAAATTAATTCTTCGGGATTATCTTCAATATCATATAATTCGTCAACAACAACACCGGCTTCTTTTTTTATTTCGCGATTTTTAAATGTAGGGTTCTGAACCATGTCCGCAAGAACTTCAAAAGTTTTTTCGATATGGCGGGATAAGCCCCTACCGTAATAACAAGTATGTTCTTTTGAAGTAAATGCATTTAAGTAACCGCCGAGAGATTCAATTTCATCTGCTATTTGGGATGCGCTGCGGTTTTTTGTCCCTTTAAAGAGCATATGTTCAATAAAATGACTTATACCATTGTTATTATCATTTTCATCGCGAGTACCGACATTAAACCAAAATCCCAATGAAAAAGATTTAACGTAAGGGAGCGTTTCACTAATGATTCTTATTCCGTTAGGAAGAATTGTTATTTGATGGTTGTGCAAAATAAACGGTTTTTTTTTCTAAATTAGGCTTCAAATATAGATAATTGAGTCTCTGTTATCAAGCTAAGCATAAAACACTTAAGGATTGGAGCGTTAAAGAATCGGATTCCCCCAAAAATTATATTACCTTCGAGATAGATAAAAAATTTAGCTGTAATAATATCTTACTTTTTCTTCAAACATACTTTTGTGAATCATAAGATTATAGTAAAACTTTTATACAACCCTTTTTGAAAAGATGACATCTTTTATATATAATTCCAAGAGAAATTTTCGGAGAATTAATGTCTACCGCAAAAGATGCAAATAAGTTTTCAACTCTGCCTGTTTTCTTCACTGCAATTTCTACAATTCTTGGTGCAATTTTATTTCTGCGATTTGGATTTGCAGTCGGTACACTTGGATTTTTTGGAGTTATCCTAATTATTCTCCTAGGTCATCTCGTTACGATTCCAACAGCATTAGCAATATCGGAGATTGCGACCAACCGCCGAGTTGAAGGCGGCGGTGAATATTTTATTATCTCTCGTTCATTCGGATTAAACATCGGGGCAACAATCGGCATTGCACTTTATCTCTCTCAAGCAATAAGTGTTGCTTTCTATATAATAGCATTTACAGAAGCGTTTTCCCCTTTATTTGAATGGGCTAAATTGACTTACGGAATTGATTTGCCGAGACAAATTGTAAGTGTTCCTAGTATGATAGTTCTAGGTTCGGTAATAATAACAAAAGGGGCAAACCTCGGTATAAAAGCTTTGTATGTTGTAGTAGCTATCTTAGGTCTTTCACTTGTCGCTTTTTTCTTAGGGTCAACTGATTATGCTCAAACACAAAATTACAGTTTGTGGGATAGATCATTCAGAAATTCACAAGATTTCTTTATTGTTTTCGCGATTATATTCCCGGCATTTACAGGAATGACAGCTGGTGTTGGTTTATCGGGAGATTTAAAAGACCCCAAAAAATCAATTCCACTCGGAACAATCACTGCTACGATTTTGGGCATGATAATTTATTTTTTCATTATCTGGAAACTATCCGGTTCTGCAAGTCCTGAAGATTTGGTAAGCAATCAATTAATTATGTCGGAGATTGCATTATATGGTTGGATATTAATCCCGGTTGGATTAGCTGCATCAACTTTATCGAGTGCACTTGGATCAATATTAGTTGCACCAAGAACATTACAGGCAATCGGAATGGATCAATCATTCCCTATTCGTTCACTTAATTGGATAGTTTCACGCGGAAAAGGTTCGTTGAACGAACCAAGAAATGCAACAATAATTACTTTTGTTATTGCTATTGTTTTTGTTAGCCTAGGTGATGTTGATGCGGTAGCTTCAATAATATCTATGTTTTTTATGGTTACTTACGGTTCGATATGTTTGATTTCGTTTTTACATCATTTCGGTTCCGATCCTTCGTACAGACCAACATTTCGTTCTCGCTGGTATTTTTCATTGGTTGGTTTTATTCTTTGCGTTTGGTTAATGTTCCAGATGAGCCCGACTTATGCATTTTTAGCAATTACAGCGATGGTATTGTTATATATCGGCGTGAATTCATATCACAAAGATCGAATGGGTTTAGAATCAATTTTTCTCGGTGCAATTTTTCAATTGAGCCGAAATCTGCAAGTCTATTTACAAAAATCCAAAAAGTTAAAAGAAACATGGCGTCCTTCGGCTATTTGTATTTCAAAAGCATCATTTGAAAGAGACAAAGCTTTTGAGTTGTTAAGTTGGATTTCATATAAACACGGCTTCGGCACTTATCTTCACCTTATTGATGGATATTATTCAAGAAAAGCAAATCAAGAAGCCGTAAGGATTCAAAGTGATTTGATAAAACGTGTTAGAAAGATTGGCGGTAATATGATAGTTGATACAATAATATCACCGTCATATACTTCGGCAATTGCTCAAGCTTTGCAGTTACCAAGCGCATCCGGTATGGAAAGCAATATGATAATTTTCGACTTTGATAAAAAAAATCCCGGCGAACTTAATCAAATAACCGATAATATTGCATTGACTCAAGCAGGTGATTACGATGTTTGTGTTCTCGGCTGTTCGCATAAAACATTACGACACGAAAACGGTATCAACATTTGGATAAGAGGTTTAAATGACGAGAATGCCAACTTAATGATTTTATTGAGTTATATAATTTTAGGTCATCCCGATTGGCATAAAAGTTTCATAAAAATCTATAGTTTTTGTAACGAAGGCGAAGTACAAAAAACTAAAGATCAACTAAATGATATAGTTCTTTCCGGAAGACTTCCAATCACGGAAAAAAATATTGAAGTGATAGAAAAAAAGGAAGGTATCAGTTTACAGTCACTTGTAAATGAAAAATCTAAAGACGCAGCGCTAACGATTATCGGTTTCCGTGAAGAAAGATTGAAACACAAAGGTGCAGAAATTTTCTTGGGTTACGATCAGATTGGAGATATCCTTTTTGTTGATGCAATAAGTAAAAAGGTTATTGAGTAGAAAATGTAAAGCGACCATCCTTGGTCGCTTGCTTTGGGATTGCTTTGGCGTTGGTTAAACTTTATTTGGATTTACAAAAAATGCTTTTTAAGCGACGAGGGATCGTCGCTTTACAATTTGTGTTTTGAGCGACGAGGGATCGTCGCTTTACATATTAAACTTTTATTTTAACAACAATCTTATGAACTTCCTCTTTCTCACCAACAATTAATCCAGGTTTATGCGCATCATCCGGGAAAAATATTGCAAACTCGTCTTCATTAATTTGAACATAATCACCTTCACCGGTTAAAAGTTCGTAATCTTTTTCTTCGTCATAGTCTTCAAGTTCATCAAGATAATCAATCAAAACAAAGCCGATATTTTCCGATCCGCTGACTATATATTGTAAATCAATATACTTTCTGTGGGCTTCCCAATTTTTTTCGTGATCATCAACAGTAACATATTTTTGAGGGATTGCAAAAATTTCATCACCGTCAATTTCAATTTTTTCTAACGGAAGATTTTCAAGATCGGTGTTTTTTAGAAATTCAAAGGCTGTCTTAAATTTTTCGCCGAGACCGTAATACAAACTGCTGTTTTCAATTGAATCAAATATCATTTTTCTTTTTTCTTTTTATTTTAAAAAACCCCGGGATTTTCCATATTAAAATTGTTATCAAGAACTTTTAAACCACATAATAACTTGACAAATCCCGGGGTTTTAATAATAACTTATTTGTCAAACTCTTCTTTATACTTCTTATAAAACTCAACAATGTTTTTATAAGCTTTTTCAAGCACATCATCTTGAGGTAAGAAAACAACACGCATGTGATTTGTTCCCGGTACTTGACCGAATCCCGTCCCCGGAACAACAACAACACCGGTTTCTTTTATTAATTCAGCAACAAAGTGATTATCATTTTGCTTGTCTAATTCAATTTTTGGGAACGCATAAAATGCACCTTCAGGTTTAACGCAAGAAATCCCTTCAACCGAGTTTAACATTTCATAAGTCATATCTCTTCTTCTGTGAAGTTTTTCCATCGCAATTGTTAAATGAGATTGATCACCCTCAAGCGCTGGTTTTATTCCGTATTGTTCAGGGTGATTCGCCGAAAGTCGTGCACGAAGCATTTTGTTTATTGCTTCAATGTAATCTTTCAACATTTCTTTTTTTCCGCTTACAACTCCCCACCCTATTCTGAATCCGGGTACCATATAATTTTTCGATAAGCCACCGAATGTTACAACAGGCGCATCTGGATTTATTGATGCAATTGATAGATGTTTCTGTCCGTCGAATAAAAGCTTATCATAAATTTCATCCGCAAAAATTACAAGATTTTTTTCTACTGCAAGATCAACTAATTGTTTTAATGTTTCGGGACTATTATTAGAACCGGTTGGGTTATTCGGATTAATTATAATTATTCCTTTTGTCTTGTAATTAATTTTACTTCGGATATCATCAATGTCCGGCTGCCATCCGTTTGCTTCATTTAAGTAATATGGATTTTCGTAAGCTTGTAGTTTACTCGCAATGGCAGTATATAAAGGATAACCAGGCGACGGTGTTAAAATATTTTCACCTTGATTAACAAGTGCTGTTACCGCAAGTTCAATTGCTTCACTTGCACCGGTTGTTACGAATACATCTTGTACATTTTTAATTCCCTTTCTATCGGCTTCTCTTTCGATTGCTTCAACAGCTTCTTTAATTCCGGATGAAGGTGAATAACCGTTTTTGTTTCTAAGCATTGCATTATACGTTGCATCTACCATGTGACGAGGAGGTTCAAAATCATATAAATTCGGATCGCCGATATTTAAGTACAACATCTCTTTACCGGTTTTTGCAACTTCATTCGCCAATACAATAATATCTCTTACTGCATAAGTTATTTTTTCTGTTCTAACTGCCGGTTTAATTACGAAATTTGACATTACATTTCCT
>DSBF01000127.1 GCA_011049495.1 Ignavibacteria bacterium | reverse complement strand
TCTTCTTCTTTCTTTGGAAGTGGTAATGAACCGGGGATTCCCATCACCGGGAAATCCTTCCTTAACGGATGATACTCAAAGGTCTCGGGCATATACATTCTTCGTAAATCCGGATGATTCTTAAATTTGATTCCGTACATATCCCATGTTTCTCTTTCATACCAATCGGCACTTTTCCAGACTGAAGTAACGGAATCAATTTCGGGATTTTTAGCATCTTCAATAGTTGATTTAATTCTCAGATTAAAATTTTTAGTTAAAGAGTAGATGTGGTAAACGGTTGTGAAACGATTTTTTCTTTTAGCCCAATCAATTGCGGTGACATCAATGCACATTGCAAAATCAAGTTCAGGATCTTCTTTAAGAAACTTACAAAAACTTAATAACTGTTCCGGTTTGATTTCGATGGAAAGATCGTCTCGAAAATTTGTGATATCAACTACATCTGAGCCGAATTTTTCTTTTGTTTTAGTTATTACGAGTTCTCTAAAATCCATAATAGTTAGTTCTTACTTAGGTTTAAGTCCAACAACGGTTTATTTTGAAAATCACGTGCACGGGTACCTTCAATTTTCTTTTGCAACTCCAACAAAGCATTTAATAAATTTTCAGGTCTTGGCGGGCAGCCTGCAGTGTAAACATCCACCGGCAGAAATTGATCAATACCCTGAACAACCGGATAAGATCTATACATACCGCCTGAAGAAGTGCATGCACCCATTGCAATTACCCATTTAGGAGACGGCATTTGATCATAAATTCTTCTTACAACATGAGCCATTTTATATGTAACAGTTCCGGCAACAATAATTAAATCACATTGACGAGGAGTAAAACGCATAACTTCGGATCCGAAACGCGACATATCATATTTGGGGTCTACTGCGGACATCATTTCAATTGCACAGCAAGAAATGCCCATCGGCATCGGCCATAAAGAATTTTTTCGACACCATGCGATCACAGTATCTAATTTAGTCGTTAAAAATCCATCAGAAGCAAGTTTAGCTTCTAATCCCATTTTAAAGCTCCTTTCTTATAGATATATAGGAATCCGAGTTCTAATACAATCAAAAAGACCAACATTGGCCAGAATGCAAAAAATCCGTGTTCGTTATAAAGATTTCGAAATTCAACACCCCAGGGATAAAGATAAATCACTTCGATATCGAAAATAATGAACATCATAGCAACAATGTAATACTTAATCGAAACTCTTTCATGTGTTGTTCCAACCGGGTCTTTACCGCTTTCATAGGGCATAATTTTAATTTTTGTCGGTTGCTGGGGTCCAAATAGTCTTGAGGAAAAAACAATTGCGGCAGCAAAAACCGCCGCAACTACAAGCACCAAAATGATAGGAAGATATTGTTCAATCATAAGTCATTTATTCGTTTTGAATTCATCAAAATTATTACAAAATAGCGGGAATGTCAATTTGTAGTGAGTATAAACCGATTCGTGAAAATTGCACGGATCAAGAAAATTATTATACTTTTATTTTAGAATTTCAGATAAATTATCCGCAACTATTTTTAGCTGCTCTTCAGAAATAACAAGCGGCGGTAATAGTCTAATTACAGTTGTTCCTGCCGGTAATGCTATTATTTTTCTGTTCATTAATTCTTCTAAATAGGGTTTTACTTTTTCTTTTAGTTCGATTCCTATCATCAAGCCTAAGTGCCTAACTTCTCTAACTTTTGAAAGATTTTCGATATCGAGTAGATTAATAAAATATTCACCTAAAGCTTCTGCGCGTTCATCAAGTTTGTTATCTTTCATAAAATTTATCGATGCCAAACCAGCAGCGCAGGCAAGCGGATTCCCTCCATAAGTCGTACCGTGTTTACTCGGGGGTATTTCAATTGAATCATTAATTAGAACCGCACCAACCGGGAAACCACCTGCAATTGCTTTAGCAAGACACATCATATCGGGTTTGATATCATATCTTTCATGTGCAAAAAATCTTCCCGTTCTGCAGAATCCGGTTTGGATTTCATCGATAATAAATTTTATTCCTCGCTCTTTACAGAGTGCATCAATTGATTGCAAGAATTCTTGATCGGCAATATTGATTCCTCCTTCACCTTGTACTACTTCGACAATTATTCCTGCTGTTTTATCGGTTACCGCCTCTTTCATTTTTTCGAAATTGTTAAATGGTACAAATGAAAATCCCGGTACAAGAGGTTCAAAATCTTCTCTATATTCTTTTTTGAAAGTAGCACTTAAAGCACCGAGTGTCCTGCCGTGGAATCCTTTCATTGTTGCAATGAAATCGGTTTTCTTGGTCGAGTATCGAGCAAATTTAATTGCCGATTCAACGGCTTCAGCACCGGAATTACACAAGTATGCTTTAGTAAAATTTGAAGGTGCAATGTTTACTAAGGTTTCTAAAAATTTTGCTTTTGTATCATTATAGAATGTACCGGGGCATGTAACAAGTGTTTGGGCTTGTTCCGATAAGGCTTTGGCAAGGTAGGGATTGCTGTGTCCAATACTTGCGACACCAATTCCTGCGGCACAATCAATGTATTCGTTCCCTTTGTCATCCCATAAAGTTGCATCTTTTCCTTTAACCAAAACAACATCTCTTTTGGGGAAAACATCAAATTCATATTTTGTTTGAAGTTCTTTGTAGTCGGTCATTTTATTATTGTTCCTTTTCCGTTGAGTGCATTTTTAAGAGGGTTATCTATTCTGCCGTCTGCAATAATAACAGTAGTATCAGTTGCTTCAAACAATTTATTCAAAGCGTGAATTTTTCTTTTCATTCTTCCTTCAACTTGTTCTTCTTTTTGCTGAAGTTCTGTTTTCGTCATACTTAAAATTAAGGAAGATTCATCACCTTTATCTTCTAAAAATCCCGGCGCTTCAATAAACTGAATAATTTTTTTTGCTTTAAGTGTGTTTTGAAATACTGCAAGTATGTCATCGTTTTCAGAGTTGATTGCATTACCATTTTCATCCGCAATCGGTACGGTTATAACGGGGATATAATTATTCTGCAAAAGCAAATCAATCAGTTCTTTATTTATTGACTGCGGCTTGCCCGAATTATCACGGATGATTTTCAGTTTATTATTTTCTCTGATTCTTATACCGGAATTACGTTTACCTTGTACAAGTCTGCCGTCAAGTCCGGTTAAACCGATTGCATTCAATCCTTTTTGCTGACAAAGTTCAACAATTCTTTTGTTGCGTAAACCTGCATAAGCCATAAGTTGAATATCAATCGCTTCGTCATCGGAGAAAACACTTGAGTAACCAGATACCGAAGTAATCACTTTCTTTTCATAGTTTAGTTTGTTCGCAAGTTCATCGCGGTATGCATTAGCGCCGTGAATAATAATAAATTTTTCTTCTTTCATTTCAGCAATGTTGGAGATTATTCCATTTATGTTAATCGATTCTCCCCCGCCGATTTTAATGAGTATCATTCGTTAAATTCCATTATAGTATTGTTCGGTATTCTTTCCCACTTTGAATTATCCAAAGGATCGGAACAAATAATTAAATTATTTTCTTCTCGTTTTAAATTCATCGTGAAGTAATCTTCATCTTCATTGAATTGTGTATTAAGAATAACTTTATCTTTCTCGGCAATAATAAAATTCATTGCTCTAATATATTTTGTTCGGTTGTTGATAATTTTAACACCTTTCTCTACTGCTTCTTTTATATTGCCATTATTAAAACGGTTTATGAAATTGAAAATTTTTTCAGCACCTATTCTTCCTTCAACATTTAATTTCACACCGGTCAACTCACCGTTAAAAATGAAAATATATTTATCATTATAAAACGGCATATTGTTTTCGATTATAATATCTTTATCACGGAATGCACTGCGTGCGTGGACAATTAATCTATTTGTTTGTGAAAACTTCGAAAAGTCATCTTCCCAAATGGGATTAATATTTTTGTAATGATTCCACTCATTATCTTTTAAATAAGCCAATCCCCAGCCATGCCCTTGATATTCTTTACTCTTCTTACAAACATCGGCAAACTTTTCAAGGTATTCTATAATAGGAAATTCTTCTTTCGATTTTACAAAAAGTAATCTGCACATAATTTTTCTCTGTGATCCTCTATGATTTCTCTGAGGTTCTCTGTGTAAAAGACCAAGGACAAAGAGTGCACAGAGAATACAAAAAGAACCATTAAGTTTTATATTGGATGAAGTCCGGGAAAATCAAGTCCCGTTTTTTCATCAAAGCCATACATAATATTGAAAGCTTGCAAAGCTTGTCCCGCCGCACCTTTCATTAAGTTATCAATTGCACTAATGAGAACAACACGATTTGAATTTTCATCTTTCTTAAATCCAATATCGCAATAATTTGTACCGATTAATAATTTCGGTTCGGGATAACGATAGTTGCCTTCATTTTCTTTTACGATTCTAATGAATGGTTCATCGTTATAAAATTGTCGGTATAATTTCCAAATATCTTTCTCTTCCAAATTTTCTTTGAGAAAAATATGTGAAGTAGCAAGCACCCCTCTAACCATATCAATTGATGTTGCAGAGAAATGAATTTTTATTTGCTCATTACCGAAGCTCAACTCTTGAATAATTTCGGCACTGTGCCTATGCCCCGTTGGTTGATATGATCTTACAGCTCCGGCTCGCTCCGGATGATGTGATGAATCGGATGATTTGTTACCGCCTTCACTTGAACCAACTTTAACTTCAATTACGGCTCTGTCTTTATCAATCAAATCATTTTTGAAAAACGGATACAACGGTAAAATTGAAGTTGTTGCATTACATCCCGCGGAAGAAATTAATTTTGCGGTTTTCATTTCATCGCGATGAAGTTCCGGGATTCCATAGACAAACTTTTTAAGAAGATCCGGTCTTACGTGTTTATGTTTATACCATTTTTCATATTCAGTTTCATTGTTAAGTCTGAAGTCTGCACTCAAATCAACAATTCTTTCTGTAAGACTAAAAAAGTTATCAATATTTTTTTGAGCGCTTCCGTGCGGAAGACATAAAAAAAGTAAATCACATTTTTCCAATTCATTAATACTGCTGAATTTTAAATCAGTTACCTTTCTTAAGTTAGGATGAGCTTTATGTACAAACTTACCGCCATAACTTTCGGATGTTACTTGTTTGATTTTAACATTAGGATGAAACAATAACAAACGAATTAATTCACCGCCGGTATAACCCGAACCGCCGACAACAGAGACTTCAATCTTTGACATAACTAATTACTCCCTACTTGTAAAACATAATCAACAATTTTAGCCGGAATATCTACTCCGGTTGTAGATATACTGTTTTTAAATTCCATCGTATAATT
>DSBF01000560.1 GCA_011049495.1 Ignavibacteria bacterium | reverse complement strand
TTAAAAATTTTGCCGCCGATTATAGTTGCAAAGAATACTGACGATCGTTTTACGGTTAGGACTAAAGCAACAGGTGCAATCTTTACTGCTTCGACTTGAGACCACCTGTAACCCACTGTAAATATTGAAATAGCGATTACAAACAACCAAATTTCTTTTGAATGGGTTCTTATATTTTTCAAAAGATTTGCTTCTTTGATTAAAACAATAATTAAAAAATTTATTGCAAGAAATAGATGCTGAAAAGGAATAAATGCATTCGGCTCAAGTTGAAAATCTCTTAACAGCCATTTATCGGCAAGACTCGTAATTGTGAAGAGAGCCAAAGCAAAAACTATATAATGATGATTCTTTGATTTAACAAAAATCAAAAATGGTTCTAAAAAATCTTTACCTCTTCTTTCTAAAATGTATGTCCCGGCAAGAAGTAAAATCATTCCAACGATTTCCAAATTAGATAAAGCCTCACCTAAAAATAAAAATGCAAAGAATGCAACAATGCCGGGAGTTAATACGAGTAATGGAAGCGCTCCGCTTAGTTCCATATTTTTAATTGCGAGCATAACACACCAGAACGCAAGCGCACCCAATATTGATTTTATATAAAGAACTATTAAACTGTTCAATTGAAGTGAAGCGTAATCAATTGCAAAAAAGAACGGAAAAGAAAATAATAAAGTTAAGACGGCAGCCATAAATGAAAATTCCAAAGCACCGAGTCTAAAAAGAATTTTCTTTTCAAAAATTGATGCGGTTGCAGAAAGTACTGCAGATATAAGTGCAATAATAAACCATGTCATAATATTTCTGCTTTATCAGTGATTATCAGTTTTTTCTGTGTCATCTGTGTCCCATTCGTTTTTTACCAACTAACGTTAATTTTAGCAAAAATATTTCTTCCCGGTTCAAGCGCAACTAAACCGCGGAATGTTGAAAGATGATTTCTGTATGCTTTATCAAATATATTTTCTATTCCGGCAAAAAGCTGAATGTCTATTATACCGATATTTATCGGGAATGAATTTGCATATAAATTTACAACTCCATAACCGGCTGATGTTTTTTCTCCAAGTGCAACTTTATTCTGCTCGGCAGAATATCGTAAATTCACATCAATGTTAAATAAGTTGCTTATTGGAGATTTAATTCCTATAACTCCATTCAAAGGTGGAATCTCTGCTAAATCTGTGCTGTTTCCAATATCTTTTCCTCTTACATATGAAGTGTTAGCATACATTGCAATTTTTTTATAAGGATTAACTTCAGCACTTAACTCGAATCCGTATAATTCTGCTTCGCCGATATTTTGAGTTCTGTATAAACTGTCATTTATATCGTACTGATCGGCAACTAAATCGGTAAAAGTATTGTAGAAAACATTACCTTTAATTGAAGCAATATCACTCCAATATCTTATTCCCAAATCAAGCGAGTAACTTTTTTCCGGTTCTAAGTTCGGATTACCGAGATAAATGACTCCTCCTAAATCAATATATTGATACCGCTCTTCTAATGTTGGGGAACGAAAAGCTCTTGCAAGATTTAATGTGAAATCAATGTTCTTTGTTGTTTTATATAGTAAACCGATATTTGCGCTCCATGATTTATCATCATCTTCATTTTTCGGATAAGATGCTTCCGGGATAATCGGGGGATTATCATTTCTGTTTCCATCAACGATAATATAATTCGGATTATTAGTTTCTTCGTTTGATACGTTTATAAAATCATATCTTCCGCCTAAAGTTAAATTTAGTCGATTATTGAAAAGTATAAATTCATCTTGCGCGAAAATTCCTAAACTTTTATAAGTAGAGTTAGGCACCGGCGAATCAATTATAAATCTTTTTTGCGGAATTATATGCCGAGTTCGCGAGCCGTCATATTCTCTCTGCCAATAATCCACACCGGCAATTAATCTATTGTTGTTGCTTAAATACCAATCTGTTTGAAATTGAAAACCGTCAATAATATGATCCGCTCCTGTGTTTGTTATTGCATTTGGGTTTGGAATAATTTCAACTCTTCTTTCAATCAACTGATGAAAATATTTCATTGAGAGTGTCATTAAAGAAGGAAACAAATTTTGTATTTGATATTCGGCGCTGTACATTTCTCTAAGTTCAGTTGGATAAGTTGCTTTAGCCGTAACCGGGAATGGATCGCCGCCGGGTATTCCAACATCCTTTGCACTGAATCTTTGATAGTTAATTTTCACTTCATGATTAACAAACGGTCTATAACCAACAGCTGCGGAAACATTGTTATCCTTAAATTGACTATTTTCTAAAATACCTTCCGGTGTTTGAGTATTCGCAGCATTTCGCATTGTTCCGCTGAATTTTGCAAACCAATTTGATTGACTGGCAAATAAAGAAATATTTCCTTTTGAGCCTTCGTTAACACTGTTGTAACTGCTGTTCAATGATCCGGAAAAATTAAATGCATCCGAGTAAGCAGGAGTAAAAGATTTAATATTTACAACTCCTCCCGTTGCACCGGTTCCGTATAAAGAAGAAACGCCGCTTTTAATTACTTCGATTCTTTCCACATCGTCCAAATCAATTAAAGACATTCCGGCTGCAATGTTTGTCGCGGTTTCAATTCTGTTGCCGTCTATTAGTGTAACAACATTTTGTTTACTCAAACCACGTATATTAACGTGAGTTGCCCAAATTCCATCGCGTGATAAATTTACTCCGGGTTCATTTGTTAACGCATCGCTTATTGTTGTTGAAGGTATTTCTTCTAATTTAGATTTTGTTACAACTTCAATCGGCAGAGAGATTTCTCTAACAATATTTCCTTTTTTTGTGCTTGTTACCAATACTTCTCCTAAATGAATTGGAGTAGAACTTAATTTTGCATCTAATACTATGGTCTCATTTTGTTCTACATTTATTTCTTTTACTAAAGTTTGATAACCGACAAAGGAAATAGTCAAATTATATCTGCCTTGCGGAATTCCTTCAATTATAAATTCGCCTGACTTATTAGTTGTTCCGTAATAACTTGTGTGACTTATAAATAAATTTGCACCAACTAGTGGTTGGTTTGTTTCTTTATCGCTCACCGTTCCTTTAATTGTTCCGGTTTGTGCGATAAGTGATATCATCGAAAACATCATAACCAAAAAAAGCGTAATTAATTTTTTCATCATAACTCCGTTCTAAATCTTCAGTGTTGTGCTTTTTACTTTTACTGATGAAATTTGCCCTAGCTTACCACTCAAAGCTCCAATTTCATCTGTTGTTGCATTAACTATTATAAAAATGATTGATATGCTTTGATCGGGGACCGGGTAACCGACACGCAAAGAAATTTTATCGGCAAATGAATGAAGTAATTCACCAACTTGATCGTAAACCTCATCCCGGTTATAAATTGTAATTGTAAGTGTGTGAAATTTGGTTTCCAAAACTTTCTCCATCTTTTGGGGATGGAGCGCTTCGGAAATAGAAGTGTATAAGCGTTTTGTTTCCATCCCTTTGTGTTAGATTAATCCTTCACTTTAGGAAGTAACTCAGTATTTTGCTCCCTTTTCTCACAAATTGCTCGAAAACGGAGGAGAATTTAATTGCGAAAAAATTCTCTATACAATATTACAAAAATGGCATTAATTTGTCCAATTAAATCGTAACAGGAGAACTTTCCGTTTTTTAAACTGCATTTTATAAGATTTTTATATATTGGCATCCAAAACAGAACCATTAACAAAGGAAGGGGAAAATAATGCTTAAAAGTGGTCTATATTTTTTAATTATCTTTTTTATTTCAATTTCAGCTCAGGAAAAAATCTTTCAACCACATGATGTTTTTCGAACACAAACAGTGGGAGAAACATCAGTCTCACCGAATAAAGATTATGCCGCATTCACATTAATTTCTTCAAGATCATTTGATGAAAAACCGGGTTCAGCTTACCGCGAGCTTTATTTATATAATTATTCTGATAAATCTGTTTCTCCATTAATGACCGGTAAAGTATCTATTTCAAGAGTAAGTTGGTTGAATGACAGCAAGTATGTTTCTTTTACTGCTAATATGAAAGATGATAAGAAATCTCAGCTGTATTTATTATCAGTTGATGGAAAAGATACAATTCGTGTAACTGATTCAGAATCTTCTATACTAACTTATCAATGGCATCCGTCTGAGAATATTGTTGCATACATTACTGTTGAAGAAAAAGAAAAACCGGGGTATGAAAAAAAAGGATTCAATCAAGAAATTTTTGAAGAGAATATTCCCGAAAGAAATTTATACTTGCTAAACCGTGAAACGGGGGAGACTGAAAAATTAAACAAAGAAGGTGCAGTTTTTGATTTTAAGTGGAGTAATAACGGAAATAAAATTGCCGCAGCAATTGCACCGAACAATTTGGTCGATGACTCATATATGTTCAAAAGAATTTATGTTATTGATGTTGAATCAAAAGAAATGACAAAGTTGGTTGATAACCCAGGTAAACTTGGAAACTTTGCTTGGAACACTACCGATACTAAATTAGCTTTTGTTTCCGCAGCCGATACAAATGATGCAGTTGCAGGAAGTTTATTTATGTGTGAAGTTCCGAACGAGAATTCATTTCATCAATTAAAAAATTATTCTAAAGATTTTATCGGGTCTGTAACTGATATTCATTGGCTTGATGAAGAAACATTTTTATTTGTTTCGGAAGAAGGAGTATATACAACACTAAGAAAACAAAAATATAACAGCGATGAAAGTGAATTATTGATTGAACCTGGTACGGCAGTTTTTAAATCAATAAATATCTCCGGAAATAAAATTGCTTTTAACGGACAGACACCTCAGCATCCCTCAGAATTATTTACTTATTATATAAACGAAGACAAAGTTGAAAGAAATACATTTCACAACGAATGGTTGAAAGAAATCAAATTAGCAAAACAAGAGAGAATTGAATACACTGCTTCGGACGGACTGAATATAGAAGGAATGTTGTTTTACCCTATTAATTACGAAGAAGGTAAAAAATATCCTATGATTGTTTACGTTCACGGCGGACCGGAAGCAACTAACAGTTTAGGATGGAATACCGGTTATAACAGATGGGGACAAGTTGCCGCAGCAAAAGACTTTTTTGTTTTTATGCCGAATTACAGAGCCGGTTCCGGTAGAGGTTATGAATTTACAATGATGGGATTTGCTGATGGCGGCGGTCGAGAATTTATTGATGTTATTGACGGAATAGATTATTTGGTTAATGAAGGATTAGTTGATAGAAACCGCGTTGGAATCGGAGGAGGTTCTTACGGAGGCTATTTTTCTGCTTGGGGTGCAAGTAAGCATACAGAGCACTTT
>DSBF01000425.1 GCA_011049495.1 Ignavibacteria bacterium | reverse complement strand
ATCCAATGCTTGGTTAACCAATGAATTAAGAAGTTCGCTAATTTCATTGGAACGATTGTAGGTTGGAACTATTACGGAAAAAATATATTGGTAGGATGACATTATATATAAAATTATCTTTTTTCTTTGATGTTGTAATCTTCCCGCTGAGGTGAGTTATGAACAATAATTTCACCCAGCAATCCAACAGCAAAAAACTGAACGCCAACTATGATTAACAAAATTCCGAGGAACAATAGTGGTCGATTACCAATTCCTTTTCCTAAAAATATTTTTTCATAGGTCAACCATAGGTTAACAATTATACCGAATAAAAACGCGGTTGCACCAAAAAAGCCGAACAAATGAAGAGGTCTTCTTATATAACGCGCATTAAAAACAACGGTTAATAAATCAACAAAACCTTTGAAGAATCTTGAGATTCCGAATTTTGTCTTCCCATATCGACGAGGGTGATGCTTAACAGGAATTTCACTAATAGAAAAGCCCTTATTATTTGCAAGTACCGGTATGTATCTGTGAAGTTCGCCATAAACATTTATGTTCTTGACAACCTCTTTTTTGTAAGCCTTTAACCCGCAATTAAAATCATGAATCTTGATCCCGGTCATTACTCTAGTTGTGTAATTAAAGAACTTTGAAGAATGTTTTTTAATAAACGGATCGAAACGAACTTTCTTCCATCCCGAAACCATATCAAAACCTTCGTCAAGTTTCTTCAGTAGATTTGGAATTTCTGCCGGATCATCTTGAAGATCAGCATCCATAGTAATTACTGCATCACCGCTTGCTTTTTGGAATCCTACATTTATTGCTGCGGATTTACCGTAATTTTTTCTAAATGAAATATATCTAACCTTATTATCCTTACGATTTAGTTCTCTAAGTATTTCAAGAGATTTATCCGTACTGCCGTCATCTATAAAAATAATTTCGTAATCGATATTAGCTTCTTTAACTGATTTGATAATTTCCGAATAAAGCGGGTTAAGAGATTCTTCTTCATTAAAAAGCGGGACAACTATTGAAACTTTAGAAAATGAAAAAGAGGCACTTTCTTTTTTTTCTTTTGGTTGAGTTTTTTTATTCCGGTAGAATTTTTTTTTATTATAAAACTTTTTTCGTTTTGGGGTTTCGTTATCCATGCGAGATATACTGATTTTATTGAAATTTACGGCTAAAATTAAACTAATAAAAGTCTAAAAGCAATTTGCGTAATTTGATTTGTATCTTTAAGCATGGGTAAAATAATTTTTTGGGGACTAATACGTGTTGCATTTTTAATACCTATACTATGGTTGGCAACAGATTGGATTGATTACAAATTCTGGTGGATAGTTGCCGCAATGTCTGTTTATGGAGTTATCTTTCATCCTGCAGTAATTCAGTATAAAATTTTTCATGAAGAAAACAAAAATGTTTTAGAAGATACGATTTGTGCTCAGTGCAAACACTTCGATAAATCCGCAGTTCTTTGTATGAAGTATGACGAACATCCTACCGAAAATTACGTTCCTTGTGATGGAATTGATTGGGAGCCGTTGTAAATATTTATAGTTGTTAGAAAAATTTATTATCGTATTTTGTGTGTGCGGGACGATGGTGCAATTGTCAAACTGTTTAATTGTCGGGTATGCCGTTGACAATTTAACTATGAGGCAATTAGACAATTTAGTTATACCGGTAAAATAATTATTTCATTTATGTCGAACTTTCATTACAGCAAGTAACTTATAATAAAAATCTTCTAATGCTTCAATAAATCTTGGTCCCGGTCTAAAATACAAGTCGCGGTCGACAAATAACACTCTATTATTTTTTATTGCAGAAAGAGAAGACCATTCGGGATACATGTCGGTTAATGTTTTGATGTTTTCTTTACCAGAGGATGGATAAACAATTATATAAGGGTCGCGTTCAATTACAACCTCTCTGCTAAAAACCGGGTAATTCAACAATAAATCCTCTGCAAAGTTATTCATGTTACATGTTTCAATATAAGTGTTGATAAAAGTATTTTTCCCGGCAACCATAATCGGATTAAGTTCAACAAGAATCATTACAGTTTGCGGAGTAAAGGAGACAGCTTCCTTTTCAATATAATTAAATGTTGAATCCCATTTTGCAATTTCCATTTCAACAAATTCTTGCCTATCAAATATCTTTCCCATATCCAAATAAGTTTTCTTTATTCCGTTATAATCTCTTGGATTTGATACAAACAAATTAAATCCAAGATTAACAAGTTTATCATATACTGATTTTTGATTCCCTTCAACTGTCAAAAGAATCAAGTCGGGATTTAGTTCGATAATCCTTTCATAATTAACCGTTAGTAAATCACCTACTTTATTAACTTGTTTTGCTTCTTCCGGGTAATAACAGAAAGTTGTGTTGCCAACAAGTATATCTTGCTTGTTAAGTTTAAATAACATTTCGGTGATATTCGGCGCTAATGAAATAACTCGATTCGGATTTCTATTAAATTGAATAGATTTACCAAGGTCATCAGTCAAAGAGAATCCCTGAGCTTCCATAAAAAGAGGAAGAAATAATATAAATAATATACAACGCGAGAGTTTTAGCATAACAATTACTTTGAATAATGAAAAATAAGTTTACTCAAAATTTTTGAAAGTATAAAACGAAGGGAGTATATTTGCAGTGCACCGTTAGCTCAGTTGGTAGAGCATCTGACTCTTAATCAGCAGGTCGGGGGTTCGAGTCCCCCACGGTGCACAAGAAACCTCAATTTTAGCTCAAAATTGGGGTTTTTTAATTTACGTTTTTCTCATATCTGATAAAAATCAGCCAATTTCAATCAATGAAACCCCCAAATGTACTTCAAATGTACTTCAGTTTAACACTTCGTAGTTTTATTTAATGTGCTATTTTTCAACTTTTTGGGTTGTACTGATTGTCAAATATGTACCAGTAATTATGCTTCTAAAGAATATAAATTCTCCAGATAAATGTTGGAATGACTGATGATTAGCAATTTGGATTTATTTCTCGATCTTTTGACTCAAATAAAATATATTGTATAATGATAACTATATTTTACAAAAATCATTATATTTGTAAATAATAATTTACATTAAATTAGAGAATCAAATGATATCGCCAAAGACTAAAAGGATATTAATCCGATTGGGAGAAAACATTAAATTAGCTCGATTAAGGAGAAAACTTAGTGCAGAGCAAATATCTGAACGCGCAGGCATCAGCAGACCAACGCTATTAGCTATTGAGAAAGGTTCGCCATCAGTAAGTATCGGATCTTATGTTGATGTTCTATTCGTTTTGGGATTAGCAGATGATTTATTAAATGTAGCAAGCGATGATGAGCTTGGTAGAAAATTACAAGACGCTAAATTATTAATTAAAGAAAGAGCTCCGAGAAGATAATTATGAAAAAGGAAATCTTTGGATCGCCAAGTTTCCAAGTATAAATGATGATAAAAATATTGGAGCTTGGGAAATGGTAGTTCATGATCTTGCATTAAATGCCAGGATAAATGTAGCTGACGCGATAATTAAAAAGTACTCCAGTAGATATTATACTTATTTGACAAAAAGATTTGATAGAATTAGAGATAAGAGAATTCACTTTGCTTCAGCAATGACTCTTCTTGGTTATAACGATGGTTCTGATTTTGCACAAGGAGTTAGTTATTTAGAATTGGCAGAATTCATTGCTGCAAACGGTGCAAAAGTAAATGAGGATTTAGAAGAGTTATGGAAAAGGATAGTATTTAATATATGCGTCCCAAATACAATTGAATATTTTCGTCTTAGTGAAAAGAAAGCATTAAAAATAATATCGCTTATAAAGAAAGCGGTTAGCAATTGGAGTGCAGTAGCTAAGCAATATAAAATACCAAAGACAGAACAAGATATGATGCAAACAGCTTTTATCACAACTTGATATTATTGAAATAAACTACTCTAATATTTCATTCTTAATAAAAAATCATTCTATTCCGTCTTTATAGAACATCGTAAACTGAGCCGATTGATTTGGTTGTTTGGTTTTGAAAGGCATAAAAAAAGCCGCCGATGAGATCGTTGAAAATCTCAAAGGCGGCTTGGTTAAAAAATGCTGGTATGCTATGTGTCTATTTTAGACCCCCGGGGGCTCGCAATGGAATTGAAAAGGTTCCATCTTTAACTTCAACGAAACGACCTGGTTGAATATTTAGTTTAATATAAATATTAATCCTCTGCAAAAGCTTAATTACAATTAACTATTAGATATCCAGTAATTTAATTACACCTGCAATAAAAAAAATTATCCAAGCAAACACCGCAAACGGCGGATGATAAAATGTAACCCCCACTGCAAACAATGCAGCTATGGGCATGTTGATATTATTTGAAATCTTTGATTTCGCTATTAAGGCAACACTACTTTTTCTTAAAGATTTTTATTCTATCAATGCTTTTTTTTAGAATATTAGCTCCATACTCAAGTGGATTATTCACTTTAAGAGTTTGATAGCTTTTATCCAGTACTAACGTTACCGGATTGACTGCTTTTCTAAGTATGGATTCAGACTTCTCTTTTGCCAGGGTGAACATGTTATCTTTTATCCTTGCAAGTAAATCTTTTGTAAGATCCTTCGCAGTCTCAATCACAAAAGCCGGTCTTGGGAATAGTTCTCTATCTTTCTCTATATATAGTTTTGTACAATAGTTCTCTGTAATCAAGGATATCCTCGTAAGCAGTACAGCATTGACAAATCCATCAGCTAACGAACTGAATATCTTATCAAGGAATGGAATGCTTTTCATTGAATCGGTTGCAAGCTTAGAGAATACTTCTTCCGTTGCGTATTCGATTCCTTCACTACCGCCAATAATAATGGAGTAATAAACTTTTTTTGCTATGGCAAACAAATCTTTATTGTTTACTCTTCCGTTATAGAGAATGAATATTTCCTTGACCATATTAACCGATGCTGAGAAAATCATTATCGCATCAAGAAATCCGTTTTGTGATATAGCGGTACCGTAGAAAACTGAGTTTACATGTTTCTTCCTTATACGCTGTGCTTCGGGTTTTAATGAATCTATCATTCTTTCATAGCTTACATTGTCAGCTTTAATATCGGAGAAATCGAAGTTTGTTTCTCTTAAATAATGATTTCCTCGTAATTTCTTAACTCTTTTTTCGAGTATAGCATCTATCTTTGATAGGTCTCTCGTCGGACCAAGACTTGTTGGCAGTAAAATAATCTGTATTATTGGAAGTATGCCGTAGTAGATAATAAATATTCCAAGCAGCGCAATAACAACTATTGCAAGTAATGGACTGATATTCGATAGATAAGAATATAGTTGTAGGAATTCTTT
>DSBF01000189.1 GCA_011049495.1 Ignavibacteria bacterium | reverse complement strand
ACATTATACGTCTAATTCGTTTTAAAAATACATTTTTTATGTATTTAAGCTATATTTGATAGAATTAATTCAAAGCTGTTTCTGCAAAAAGGGTTAACTAAAACAAGAGGGGATTAACAAATGAAAAACTTAAAACTATTCCTTTTATTTATTATGGTATATTCAATGCAATTATTTGCACAACTTCCGCCGCTAATTGATCGTGAGATATTTTTTGGCGACCCGGAAATTTCCGGTGCTCAAATTTCACCCGATGGTAAATTCATTACCTTTGTCAAACCTTATAATAACATTAGAAATATTTGGGTTAAAGAGTTTGACGAACCTTTCGAAAATGCTCGACCTTTAACCGCTGATTCATCAAGACCGATTAGAGCTTATTTCTGGTCTGTCGATAGTAAGTTTGTGCTTTATGTACAAGATAAAGGGGGCGATGAAAATTTTAGAGTTTATGCAGTAAATCCGACTGAAAGCGGTGACCCGGTTCCAAATGCAAGAGACCTTACACCTTACGATGATGTTAGAGCAACTATCTATTCAGTCCCAAAGAAAACTCCGGGTCAAATTATAATTGGCTTAAATGATAGAGACCCGCAGGTACATGATGTTTACAGACTTAATTTAAATGACGGTACAAGAGAATTATTATGGCAGAATGATCAAAATGTAGTTAGCTGGTCGATTGATCTAGACGGTAATCTTAGATTGGGAATAAGAATGCTTCCCGATGGCGGAAGTGAGATTTTAAAGATTGAAGAAAATGATTTAGTATCTATTTATTCCGTAAATAATGAAGAAACAGCTTCACCAATACGTTTTATGCCTGACGGTAATAGTTTTTATATGATCACAAATAAAGGGGATGATTTAGATAAAACTCAATTAGTACTTTACAATCTTGAAGACAATTCTATTGAGTTTATAGAGAAAGATCCGCTTGATGAAGTAGATTTTGGCGGAGCTTACTTTTCCGACATAACAAACGAATTGATTTTCACAACATATGTTGGTGATAAACGAAGGCTGTATTTTAAAAATGATGAATTTGAAAAAGATTATGAAAAATTAAAAACACTTCTTCCTGATGGTGAAATATCACTTCGTTCAATGACCGAGGATGAAAATATTTGGTTAGTTTCGGTTTCGAGAGATGTTGATCCCGGTTCGGTATATGTTTTCAATAGAAAAGAAGGGAAAGCTGAATTTTTATATCAGTCCAATCCTAAACTTCCCGTTGATCATCTTGCACCGATGAAACCAATTAGGTATGAAGCTAGAGATGGATTAATTATCCCTGCATACCTGACATTACCAAAAGGAATTCCATCAGAAAACTTACCGACAATACTTCTGATTCATGGTGGTCCTTGGGCGCGTGATTATTGGGGATATGACCCTATTGCTCAATTCTTAGCTAACAGAGGATATGCCGTTTTACAACCCAACTTTAGAGGATCAACAGGTTATGGTAAAGCATTTTTAAACGCCGGAAACAAAGAGTGGGGAAGAGGTGCAATGCAGCATGATATTACCGACGCGGTTAAATGGTTGATTGAAGAAGGTATTGCCGATCCCGAAAGAGTTGGTATTGCGGGAGGTTCTTACGGAGGATATGCTACATTAGCTGGATTAGCATTCACACCGGAATTATATGCAGCCGGTTTTGATATAGTTGGTCCGTCTAATATCATAACACTTTTAAATTCAATTCCGCCATACTGGGCACCGATCAAAAAGATATTTGATGTTAGAGTCGGTGATATGAATGATCCGGAAGAATTAAAAATGCTTCAAGAACAATCACCATTAAACTATGCTGAAAATATTATAAGACCGCTATTTGTTGTTCAGGGTGCTAATGACCCAAGAGTTAAACAAGCTGAATCAGATCAGATTGTGGTTGCTTTGCGCGATCTCGGCAGAGAAATTGAATATATGGTTGCTGAAGATGAAGGACATGGTTTCGCTGGCTTAGAAAATAGACTTGCAATGACGGTAGCAATGGAAGAATTTTTTGCTAAACATCTTAAAGGTAGATATCAAGAAGATGTTCGTGATGAAATAAAAGAAAGATTAGATAAACTGATGGTCGATATTAACACAGTGACATTGCCTGTCAAAGAATCAACATCGGCTGAAAAAGTGTTCGAATTTGACGGAAGTAAAATCCAAGAACAAGAATCAAAGTATTTGATGACTATCGAAGCTCGCGGTCAGACGATGAACATGGATGTCTTCAGGAAAATTGCTAAGTCAATCTACAATGACAAAGAAGTATTTATAGTTATCGATGAAGTTACCGGTATGATGGGAGGACTTGATACACTTTATCTTGACAGTAAAACTCTTCAGCCGATTAAAAGATTGGCAAAGCAAGGAATGGCTAAAGTAAACGTTCAATTTGGAAGTGAAAAAATCGAAGGGTTGATTTCAGCCGGTCCGCAGCAAATGCCGATTAATGTTTCAATCGATTCACCTGTGCTTTCAGAAGGAACTAATACCGAACTTGCAATTTGCAGTCTTCCGTTGAATGATAATTATGCAGCAACACTTGATCTGTTTGATATGATGGGAGGTAAAGTTAAGACATTATCGGTAAAAGTTGTTGGCTCGGAACATATCGAAATAAACGGTAATACTTTTGATACATATAAGGTCGAACTTGACCCGGTTGATGATGATAACGGCAGTTCAATTCTTTGGATAAGCAAAGAATTAAATAAAGTAGTTAAATCGGAATCAAAACTTCCACCAATGATGGGCGGCGGTACAGTAATTACAGAATTGATGAATTAATATTCTTATTGGGGTTGATTCATATTAATAAATGAGTCAGCCCCATTTTATTGAATACCTGGTTTAAGAATTATCCCTTGGTTTTGATGACCATTTATTTTGACAGAAATAGGTTCTTCAAATTGCAGATGCCTTGTATACTGAAATTCTTCCATTGCAGGTTGACTGCAAAGCCAATCCCAATCAATAAAACCTATCTTATCATGTGAATTAACAGTAAAATAACCGACTCTAAAACTTGTAATATTTTGGAAAAAGTGTGAGCCTTGTGACGGAGTAACTTCAAAATCCTTAAATCCTGATTCAATAATTGCGGCGGCTCCGGAGATTTGATCCCATGTAACCGGTATACCGAGCCAATGATCAAACGAACCCCATCTGCCCACCCCGATTAATACATAAGGTTTATGCTGTTCAATTAACTTCTTATTTAATTGACTGATTTCGTATGCGACTTCCTTACTTTTCCCTCTATCAAATTTATTTATATCAACTACTATAATATCATGAATACCATAAAGCGAACCATTGCCAAGAACCTGAGCACTCCTGCAAACAAGGTTTTCCTTCGGGAAATCGTCCAAATTCAAACTCTCGACTTCTCTGCTAATAACAAGAGGACGCATCTGCAGAAAGGCAAATTCTTTGGGTGTTTTATTCATGTTTACGGCGAATTCAATTTCTACAAACGTTCCCATTCCCCAAGTTCCTAATTCAAGCAAAAGATCAAGAATTTCTGCTAATGGGAAAACTTTGTGTTTTAATATCGGTGCAAAGGTAACTACTCTTGTTCCGTTTCTTGAAATTCCATCGTAAACTGCATCGTTTTCCGGTGAGTATGTTGAACCTACATATGATAATGTTTGATCCTTTTCAGCAGCAGTTAGCTCGAAGTTTTTAACGAAAATTTCAGGATCTTGTTCAGAACTTGTGATCTTAGTTGATACATCTAATGCATAAAAATTTTGTTGAGCATTTCGCAGCGTTTCTTTTGTGGAGAAAAATTGTAACAGATGTTTCGGAAACCTAGGACAGAAACGAACGGTTTCACCTCCTTCAACAACTGTTTGTCCTAAACCGAGCGCAACATATGCAATTCCGTCAGGTGATTTTTGTGGGGGTACAGGATAAAAATTATATGATTTTGCCACACCGGCAAAATCAGGGTAGAATCTATTCCCATGTTTTGAACCGATTAATCTTTGCACAATAACCGCCATCTTTTCTTCTTCCAACCTGTAGGAAGTTGCCATCATATAATCTTTTGCTGCTGTTAAAAATTGAGAAGCATAAACACTTTTTATTGCTGTTAATAGTTCATGAAGTCTAATTTCAAGATCGTCATCATTATTAGGTATCATGTAAGTTTTGTAAACACCGGCAAATGGTTGAAACTGCGAATCTTCTAACAGACTTGATGAACGCACAGCAAGAGGTTCTCTTATTATATCAAGAAAATCCTTTAGTTTCTGAACTATATCTTCGGGGAAAAAAGAAGCTTCCCGAAAAGTTTTTGCAATTAGTTGGTCATCGGTTTCATTCAACGCAAAATTGAACAACTTATTTTCATCGATAAATTGGTCGAATACATCGGTTGCAATAACTACTGCTGAAGGAACAGAAATTTCAATACCTTTGAATTTATCGTGAAGTTCATAATTGTTGATTAATGTATTAATAAAACCAAGACCTCTTGCTTTCCCGCCGAGTGAACCACCGCCAATCCTTGCAAAACTATTTTGCGGGTCAAAAGAATCTTTATTAAAATCGGTAACAATTCCGCGTGTTCGTAACTGCTGGTATAACACCAACGAATCAATGAGGTCTTTTCTTAGATCAGCGGGAGTATCAAAATCACTTAACTTGCGAGGTCTTAATCTATCGGCTAACCAAAATTCTGTTCTTGCTTTTAACCAGCGTGAAAAATCATTTCTTGCCGCATGAAAAATTATCGATTCATCCGGGACAATTCTTAATTTTTCTTCTAGTTGTTTGAGGTTTGATGCACGATCAACTTCACTGCCGTCGGGCAATCTAAAAATGAAGTCACCAAAACCAAAATTCTCTAACATAAAATTTCTTAAATCATGCAGAAGTCTTGGAGAGCCTTTTAAAAGAAAACCGACACCAATTTCAGTTGCTTTTGCTTGGTATTCCGGATTACTTGATTGCAATACAATTGGAATATCATGATGAAGTTTTCGTACTTCAATAGCAAATTTAATACCTGCTTCCGGATCACGGACACCATTATGCTTAAAATTAATATCCGTAATTACTCCCAAAATGTATTCATGAAATTGTTCGAAGTAACTCCATGCTTCTTCATAAGTTGTACAAAGAAGAATTTTCGGGCGAGCACGCATTCTTAGATACTTATGTGTAAGATTTACTCCCTCAGAGAGTAACTGCTGCGATTGTTTAAGTATAACTTTATAAATTAAGGGGAGATATGTAGAATAAAATTTTACATTGTCTTCAACAAGAATAATGGATTGTACACCTGCATTTAGAGTATCATTCTCTACATTTAACTTATCTTCTATATATTTAATAATT
>DSBF01000359.1 GCA_011049495.1 Ignavibacteria bacterium | reverse complement strand
ATACAAATTTGCAGCATCAACATCACAGTCTATTGTGATTTTATCATCCAACAGTTTGGCAAATGCCGATGATACCGTTGTCTTTCCCGTCCCGCCTTTTCCGCTAAGTATTACTATTTGTTTCAAAAGGTTCTCGTTTTTTGGTTTTCAATGCAATAGAACGCATATGCCGCAGATTAAACTGATTAACACAGATTTTAATCAGCGAAAATCTGCTTCTTCTGTGTCATCTGTGTTCCATTACTTTTAATCTTTTTTTTAATTGTGTCAACCAACCCAATAAACTCACTTCTTAATTTATCGGAGTTATTAACCGGCAAAATTCCATTTGAATATGCTTCTGCAATTTTTCTATCAAAAGGTATTCTCAACATTACTTTAATGTGATTTTCAGTTAAGTATTGTTCCATTTCTGTAAAAGTTTCGTCATACTTATTAATTACTACCCCGAAAGGAACGTTTATATTCTTGACAACATCGACTGCGAGTTTTAAGTCGTTTAACCCAAACGGAGTTGATTCAGTTACAAGCAAACAGAAATCAGAATTTTTTACGGTTTCAACCATAGAGCATGATGTTCCCGGAGGTGAATCGATGATGTTTATGCTTTTGTTATCAATTTTCTCTTTTACTCTTTTTATTAGAGGAACTGCAGTTGCTTCGCCTATATTCAGTAGTCCATCGTAAAATTTTATCCCGTTAGCGGTTATTCCGCTTCTTAGCTTTCCTAATTCTTTCGGTATTTCTGTAATTGCATTTTGGGGACAAAAATATTCACACGCTCCGCAGCTGTGACACATTTCTTCGAAAAGAAGAATCTCAAATTTTAGATTTATCAGTGCATTAAATTCACATACTTCAATACACTTTCCGCAAAAGTCGCATTTATCGTAGTCGATTTTGGGAAGCAATTTGTTTACGGATTCTTCCGAAGCAAACTTCGGCTGAAGCATTAAGTGTCCGTTGGGCTCCTCTACATCGCAGTCAATGTAAACACTTTGCGGTATTACGGATGCCAAACTTGCGGCAACCGTTGTTTTACCCGTTCCTCCTTTACCCGATGCAACTGAAATTGTCATTCGTCTTTCCTAATTATTATGATGATCGTGACCGGCACATTCTTCATAACCGCTTAATTTATTCTGAAGAAAAAGATTGAGAGCTTCTTCATATAGCAACCCTGGTGCTGTAATTACTTCAATTCCGTATTGATGAAAATTTGCAACGGCTTTGCGTCCCATTCCGCCGGCAATAATTGTGTTTACATCAAACTGTTTGATGTAACCAGGCAGTTGACACTGCCCACCATGATGGCCGCTCAAAGGATTGAAGTATGTTTCTTTCATTATGACTTCTTTACTATGATTAATTTCGCAGACAATAAATTTTGAACATCTTCCGAAATGTTCGGCAACTTTATCGATGTTACCGGGACACTCTTCAATTGCTATTGCTAATCTTTGGTTCATAATATTTCCTGATTTAGTATTGACTAAAATTTTCCTCTGTTTCTGTATCTTTTTCTTCTGCCCCTTTTTAGATCATTGGGGAAATTCATTTCTTCAAGTTTTCCTTTGTTGAATAATTCAATTACACTTTGCGCTTTGTCTTTATTTGATTTATAAACTTTTATTCCGACCGATTCCAAAAAGATGAGAGCTTGATTACCAATTTTACTCACAATTAGTACATCACAATTATTTTCGATCAGCAGTTGAGATGTTTGTATTCCTGCGCCGTCGAATGCTGCCGCAAAAGGATTCGGAATGATTTTTTCTGATTGGTCTTCCGAGTTATAAATTAGCAGATATTTACAACGCCCAAAGACATCTGATAATTCCGAATCAAAACTATCTGTCTCAACTGCTAATGCGATTGTCATTCTTCATCATCTTTGTTTGAATCTTTTGGAGTGTCATCGTCGGATCTTCTACCGTAACCATACCTTCCTCCGAATCCTCTTCCAAAACCTTTGCCGTGTCGTCTTCGTCCTCCGCCGAAACCAAATCCGCCACCGCGTGGTCTTCCACCTCGTCCACGTCCGTAAACGAAATCATCTTTTTCGGTTGATTCTTTAATTGATGAATCTTTATCGCGGCATCGTCCCCTTTTTCTTCCAGTTAAAGGGCCTCTTCCTTCAGGTCCGGTTCCGTCTAAGTTTGGCATAATTTCCTCCTATTTTTTCTTCTCTTTATAAACCGTTAAAACGGTTAGTGGAAAACGAGATAATGCTTTTATTAACCCACGATTTAAATCGTGGGTTAGCAAGAACAAACATCCATTATACTGTAACCGTTTCAACGGTTTATGTTGCCTTTTTCAATTAAACATTTTTACTAAATCGCAATCGCATTTAATTCCTTTTTCTTTAAAGAAAGAAATGATAGCGTTTACTTCTTCGTCGGAATATTTTTCTTGTAAATACCACTCTGTATGAGAGAAATCATTCTTGCATTTATTTTCAATAGATACTACTTGCTCTAAATAAGCCTGAAGCAGTATTATATCTTGATTTGAAACCGGTTGCTTATTTTTATTCATATCGGCTCATTTTTTATTAAACCAAATTTTCTCCTTATCACAGAGCTATTCAGAGCCCCAATTTTTAAATTCAATATTATGCGGCTCTTCCGAGTCATCTTCTATAACTTCGTGTGAAAGTTTTTGATCGACTTTACAAGGCTCCATTACTCTAACAATATCATCGAACTCAACCTTCTCGTCTGATTCTGCAATTTGTATTGCGTCATCTAACGATGATGCTTGAATTACTTTTTTACCGAGAGCGGAAAACCGACAGTATATTTCATACTTTTTACTATCCATTTTATTTGCCTCGTATTTATATTTTTGAAATAGCAGGTATAACTACTTTCCTGCTATGGTCTGCTGTTTCTTTTAAGTTTGTTAACATATCAGAAGGAATAGGTACTTGTATTTCCGTGTTATCGAATTTCACATTTTTCATACGTTCTATTTTCATAAATAATCTGAACGGTTCTTTTTCCGAATGAGCATAAAAAAGATTATCCGCAGCATTTTCTATTTCTTTTATTTCTTCGGCTTTTGCTGTGGTACTTACCGAGAAAATATAGGTAGTTGATTTATCTTCGGCTATTGTTTCAATGATTTTGTTTAGAATGGCATCTCCGTATGTTGGCGAAAAAAGCAGAAGATTAAGCGCAGAACCGAAAACCAAATTTCCTTTACCTTCTTTGGGAAGCTTTTCTTTTGCTGCATTTAATGCCTCTTCCCAGACATTGGGTTTTACAAGATTCGCTTTTATTTTACTTCCATTCTCAAATGACCAGTAGTCATTTTCAACTGCAAGCTCTATGAAAATAATTTTATCGAGATAGTCGTTAAGATTAATACCGGTTACATTTTGAATACTCTCAACTAAAAAATCGGTTTTAGGATATTGCAGCGACATAAAGATTACGTTGCCGCCTTCTTTGAGCCAAGATGCTACAAATGATTCACCGATTAAAGGTTTGCCCGAGCCGCCGGGTCCTGAAATTATAGTTGATGTGTTTACGGGTAATCCTTCCGGCATTAATTTATCTAACCATTCTTTTCCGGTTTTTATTGTATCCATTTTTATAACCATAATTTATTTGCAACTATTAATTTGTAAAGAGAATTAAATTCTCCATCCCTTTGTTTCCATATACAGAAAGTGTTGTTTTTCTTCTTCATTCATTAATTGAATTTCATATTCAAATTCTAAGCCCATTGCTAAAACAGTCTCTTCGATCGAATTAATAAGCATTTCTTTTATAGGTATGTTTTTAAAAGGAAACTTTATAAAAACTTTTGCTTTTTCGTTTTCGAGAGAAACGTCTTTGATTATCCCTAATTCAATTAGAGAATAATTTATTGCCGGGTGTTTCACGGCTGAAAGCGTTTGCATTATTTCTTCTTTTGTTGCCATTATTAATTCCCTTTCATAATCCCTTTGCTTTCATTATCGTTTTGGTTTTTAAATCACAAGTACAGAATTTTGAGAATCCCCGTAGTGAGTTAGAATTTGTTTATCTGCATCAGGCTCAATCAACCAAACCTCATTGTCACATAAATATTTAAAGTGATACTCTTTACCACTTTCCAAATCAAGTTCGAGACAAGCTGAACCATCAGCTTGTGTGTGAGTCATTTTGTTTTTGTGTGGATCCCAATTATTAAAATCACCCACAACACTTATCTCGTTAAAGTTTTTGTTTATCTCTTTAGGAAGCAAAAACTTTACATGGCAAATTTTTTTATCAGATGAATATTTTTTTTCAATAGCCATTTTAGTACCTCTCGGATTTATTTATAAACTTGCTCGTTGTTTTTTTCGAAACTTTTTATGTAATACTTTTTCCCGGTATAAGTAACTTCTTTCATTTTGTTTTCGTTTAGTAATTTTTGAATAACAGACCAATCGGAATCGGCTTTGTTTAGGAAATCCTCAACAGTGTCTTTTGTCATCGGGTGGACCGATACAATACTTAATAACTCGGATTCAACTTCACCCAAGTAAGTAAAGTCAACACCTTCTCCGGAAAAGAGAAATTCTGCATTATTCAAATAACTGCTGAAAATTTGGTAAGCAATGTTCAAGCTATCTTCACGAGGTATTTCAACATTTGCTTCAGCCGGTGGTCTTGTTGGCACAAGTATGTATGATTTATTTGGATTTATCTTTTTAATAAATTCGGCTGTCTTGTTTAGTGATTCGAGATTATCATTAACATGGCGAACAAGCATTGTTTCGGTTACTAGTGTTCCTTTATATTCATTTGAAAATTTTTCTATTCCTTCAAGCAACCTTTCGAATTTTAGTTTACCGTGTGGTCTGTTTATCTTATGCCATACATCTTTATAAACCGAATCAACTTTAACTGAAACCCAATCGGCAAGTTTTAAATCATCCGAAACATCCGGTCTCCACAAAAGGGAAGCATTTGTAATAACCGCTGTTTTTATCCCAAACGATTTTAATAAGTCTATTGATTTGCCTAGATTTATATCAAGTGTGGGCTCACCATCCGGCACAAATGTTATATAATCAATCTGTTCACCAGCTTTTATTAGTTGATTTACTTTTTCGGAAACTACTTCAAATATTTCATTCGGTTTATAATATTCTTTTCGATGTATTGACATCGAATCTGTAACGCCAACTTGACAGTAAATACACGAATATGAGCAAACTTTGGGCGGAATGTTATTTACTCCGAGACTTCTTCCGAGTCTGCGTGACGGTATTGGACCAAATACAATTGACATAATAACTTTCCTTTATCTTATTTTTCTCACTTTAATTTATCCCAAATAACAAGAACTATTGCTCCGGATTTGGAAGTAAATGGTCCGTGATTTTT
>DSBF01000199.1 GCA_011049495.1 Ignavibacteria bacterium | reverse complement strand
TCTAATAATATATGCATAACGTAATCTGACTTCATTATTGGGTGAAAGTCTGAAAAACTTTTTCGGTGGAACTTCCATGAAGTCATCTTGTTCGATATAAATTTCATTGCAGAAGGGGACTAATCTTTTCCCCATCGATTCATCTTCTGGATTGTTCACTGCTTCAAGTTCTTCAACCTTATCTTTGGGATAATTTGTTATAGTGATTTTAAGAGGTTTTAAAACGCCCATAATTCTTTGAGCACGTTTGTTCAAATCTTCGCGTATTGTAAATTCGAGTAAAGCTAAGTCTGAAACATTATCACGTTTTGCAACACCGACTCTTTCTGCAAATTTTCTAATTGATTCCGGAGTATAACCTCGTCTTCTAAATCCGCTTATTGTTGGCATACGCGGATCATCCCAACCATCGACAATTCCTTCTTGCACAAGCTGGAGTAGTTTACGTTTACTCATTACAGTATAAGTTAAATTCAATCTTGCAAACTCAATTTGGCGTGGTGGAAATATCTCAAGCTCTTTTATAAACCAATCATAAAGGGGTCTGTGATTTTCAAATTCAAGTGTACAAATTGAGTGAGATATTTTCTCGATTGAATCCGATTGACCATGCGCCCAATCATACATAGGGTAAATACACCATTTGTCCCCGGTTCTATGATGCGACGCATGTCTGATTCTATACATTATAGGATCACGCATATTCATATTGGGAGAAGACATATCTATTTTGGCACGAAGAACATGCTCACCATCTTTGAATTCACCGTGTTTCATTCGTTCAAATAAATCTAAATTATCATCTACTGATCGATTTCTATATGGACTTTCTTTGCCCGGTTCTGTTGGTGTACCTCTCATTTCTCTTATTTCATCTCCGGTGCATGAGTCAACGTAAGCTTTGCCTTTTTTTATTAAAACAACTGCATACTCATAAAGATTATCAAAATAATCGGATGCATAGAATTCTCTATCTTCCCAATCAAATCCTAACCATTTTATATCCTTCTTAATAGAGTCAACATATTCGATTTCTTCTTTTGTCGGGTTTGTATCATCGAAACGTAAGTTACATTTACCACCGTATTTTTCTGCAATTCCAAAATTCAAACATATTGACTTTGAGTGACCAATATGCAAATATCCGTTTGGTTCGGGAGGGAAGCGGGTAATTACATTTTTGTATTTACCGTTTGCTAAATCTTCATCAATTATTTCTTCGATGAAATTTTTCGATTTGATTTCTTCTGTGTTATTCATTTCAATTCGGTTTAATAGTTTCAAGCGCAGTGTTGATTCTTCTAATAACTTCTTCTTTACCAAGTGTAAAAAGTAAGTCGAATAGTCCCGGACCTTGCCCGGTACCCGATACAGCTAATCTTAGTGGATGAATAAGTTTTCCCGCTCCAACATTCAATTTCTCAGCTGTTGATCTCAAAGCATTCTCAAAATCTTCTTTATTTGGATTATCTAATTTTTCGAATGCTGATCGAAGTTCGGTAAGCTGTTGCGGTGTATCTTCTTTCCATCTTTTTTGAATTACCGATTCATCAAATTCTGTTGGAGATTCAAAGTAATAAAAACTTTTCTCAATAAATTCTTTTACAAACGATACTCTTTCTTTCATTGATTCAATTACATTAAGTAAATATTCATCCGAAAAATTCTTTTCGGCATACTTGGAATTTTTCAATTCTTCTTTCAACATTGAGAGAATATCTTCATTTGGTTTATTCTTCAGATGTTCGAAATTCAGCCAGTCAAGTTTTTCTACATTAAAAACTGCTCCGGCTTTGTTAACTCTTTCAAGAGAAAATTTTTCAATTAGCTGTTCCATTTCATAGATTTCAACATCATCTCCGGCATTCCATCCAAGTAGAGCAACAAAATTTATCAATGCTTCTTTCAAATAACCTTTCTTTTGGTAATCTTCAACCGCAACATCACCTTGCCGCTTACTTAGTTTAGATTTATCCGGATTAAGAAGTAAAGGGAGATGTGCAAACTTCGGTCTTTCCCATTCAAAAAAGTCATAAAGCAAAACATGTTTCGGGGTTGATGTCAACCATTCTTCGCCGCGAATTACATGGGTGATTTTCATTAAATGATCATCGACAACATTAGCTAAATGATAAGTTGGGAAGCCGTCACTTTTAATTAATATCTGGTCATCAACAGTATCACTGTTAAATTCAACATGACCACGAACAATATCTTCAATTAAAATTCTTTGGTTAACTGGTACATTTAATCGAATGACATATTGCTCACCGGCTTGCATTTTTTGTTCGATTTCTTCTTTGGTCAGATTAAGACAATGTTTATCATATTTTGCTTGTAATTTTTTTGCTTGTTGTTCTTCTCTCAAATTTTGAATTCGTTCGGCAGAGCAGAAACATCTGTATGCATTACCTTTTTCGATTAGTTCATTTACATATTTGTTATATATCTCTAATCTTTGTGATTGAAAATAGGGTCCGAATTCTCCACCAATTTCGGGACCTTCATCATAATCAAGACCTGCCCATTTCATAGTTGTGATTAAATTTTCTACTGCACCTTCAACATAGCGGTTACGGTCTGTGTCTTCAATTCTTAATACAAATTTACCGTTGTTATGTTTTGCAAACAGGTAATTATAAAGAGCTGTTCTTAACCCGCCAACATGAAGATACCCGGTAGGACTTGGCGCAAAACGAACACGTACAACATCACTAATCATAAATAGTTACCTATGATTTTTGTAAAGCACAAAAATAAAAAATTAATTAGAGAGAGAAAATTGAGGTGAAAGAATTATTAAGCTTCTTCGTGTGTATAATGTTTCACTTTATCAATAAACTCTTTGCTATCGATTGGTTTAGGAATGTAATCGGTAGCACCCGCTTCCAAACATTTTTCTCTATCACCTTTCATTGCAAATGCGGTAAGCGCAATAATCGGAGTATCTTTATAGCCTTCCAGTCTTCTTATGCTTTCAGTTGCTTCGAAACCGTTCATTATAGGCATCTGCATATCCATCAAAATCAAATCAAATTTTTCTTTCTTTGCATAATTGAGGGCATCTTCTCCGTTATCAACCACTATAACATTTTCAAAATTATTTTTCTTTAACAGACGAGTAACAATTATTTGTGAGTGTTTATAGTCTTCCGCTAAAAGTATTTTAATTACATCTTTCTTTTTTATAACCTCTTCAGCCGGCGGGGGAGTTTCATAACGGTTAATCATTGCATTCATTACTTCTTGCAAATCTTCAATATTTGTACTCTGCTTACTGAAAAGTTCATCAAACAAACCGTCTATCTGTTTAAGGTCTTCTTGATAATTTTCTTTACCGGTATAAATGATAATCGGAAGATTAGAAAAACGTTTTTCCGATTTAATAATTTTTATTAGTTCAAAACCGTTTGGATGAGGCATGTCTAAGTCAATAATTGCCAGGTCAATATCTTTATCCTTTATATTATCCATAACTTTTGCAGATATATTTTCGGCAACTGCATAATAACCGGCTGTTTCAACGGCTTGTTTTAATAGATTGAGGGTCGGCAGATCATCGTCAACACAAAGAATATTCGAATCTTTACGGAGTTTATAACTTGTGAGTACTTCAACAAGATAATTGTAGTTTATCGGTTTAACAAAATATTCAACTGCTCCCAGCATAAAAGCTTTTTGTTGATCTGCTTCAACTGCGGATACTATAACCGGGGTATTTCTTAAATTTGGATGCTCATTTAGTTTCTTGAGCAATTCTAAACCATTTGTATTGGGCAATTCAATATTCAGTAATACAGCTAAAAATAATTCTCTCTCAATTATTTCTAAAGTATCTTCTTCCGTGCTTACAACCGAAGGTTCATATCCCCATTTGTTAAGATAGTTGCTTAGTAATCTTGAGGTAGCATAATCATCCTCAATTACCAGGACTTTGTTATGCTTATCCGGTTTAGGCAAAGATGACAAGGTTGATTCTAATTGAGACATTGACTCTCCCTTTATTGTGAAGATAAATTTAAAGCCATTTTTTTTATCTGACGAAAATACAATTTCTCCATCTAATATGTTAATGTATTTTTCAACCAAAGTGAAGCTTAAAGCTGTTAAGTTTGTTTCGCGTAATTTATCTATCCGGGTTATTTCAAATGGTTTGAAAATATTTTTGCCTTCCTTTATTTCTATTCCCCCGGTATCTGAACTGATTTCAAACTTGAGATGATTGTTGACCACGGTAATACTGATTTTAATCTTACCCTTTTTCACAAGGTGTTGAGAGGTATGAATTAAGGCATGTAAAATATATCGAAGCTTCTGTGTGTCGGTTAAAAAATATGGTTTTATCTTTGAATCTATCTGAACATCAAATAAGATATTTTCTTTTTGTTTTTCAGAAAATGGTTTAAGTAAATCATCCATATAGGTTCTTAATTCAATTTGTCTCACATCGACAGATACTTTGCCAGATTCAAATTTTGTAACATCTAATAGGTCATTAAGTGAGGAAAGCAAATCATGAGCATGCTTCTTTATTGTTTGTGCATATTCTGCTTGTGTTGATGTTAAATTATCTTCGTCGAGAATTGAAATAAAACCGATAATTGAATTTGCAGGATTGCGAAGACCTAAAACCGTTTTATTAACAATTTCATTGAAAGATTGATCGGGGGTTGTAAATTTACCACCTTTAGCTTCGTTCCAGATTTTAAGTATATACTTAATTAGTTCGGTTATTTTCCCGACATTCTCATAATCATTTTGTGTGAATGCAGTTTTCTTTGCAATTTTTATCAACACAGAATTTGTCTGATCAATTTCAAATTTGGAACATATTTCATAGACTAAATATTCAGATATTTGAAGCTCACATTGGGAATCGCTGTGAAAAGAAGTTGATGAAGATTTTGCAGATTTACATACACTGCATTTGAATTCACTTCCGGTTAGAAAGTTTTTTCTCGCGTTTGAAGATTTGCCGAGTACCTGGAAAGTATCTTCTTTAATAATTTTAAAGAGTATAGTCGATTGGTATTCGTAATAATTAACTAAAAAGTTACAGAGATGATTAATGAAACTGTCATTTCCGTTTCTCGCAAGTTCAATTAAATAATTATACTTATTAATTAATTCGATTTTTGTTCTGGTATCCATTCATCAATATTTTATTAAAGCCAGTATCAAAATAAAAAAAAATATCTTAATACGATAAAATCAATTCCTTACCCGAAAAAAAATAAAAAGAACAGTCTAAATGGAAAATTTTATTGATATTACTTTATTACTTGATTAAAAGAGATGTTAAATATATCTTGCAAATCCCATATTCAATAAATGACAATTAGTTAAATATATCAACAATAAAACGGAGTGTATGATGC
>DSBF01000221.1 GCA_011049495.1 Ignavibacteria bacterium | reverse complement strand
TTTGTCGCCGAAGTCACCGACGAGTTCGGAGAGAAATCCGATTGGACACATCCAACTGCAAAATGCCTTACCGAAAATAAATGAGACAGTTATTATGCCAATTAAAATTACAAATCCCGCCGGATGCGCTTGATGTATTTCCCCCGTTAAAAAGAAATAATATAAACTCATTAATGCACTGATGGGTAAAAAGCCTTCAACACCGGGCGGGCGATATCCGACATTTGACGGATTTCCGCCTTCTAATGATTCAACAAAAAAGTGAAATTCCACCCCAATCCATATACAGAGGAGCGCAATGCCTGCCTGCACCCAAAATCTATATTTTTGTACCGGTTTTTCCGTGTTTCGAATGAACTTCTTTTTATCTTTCATTTTATAAATCACCTATAATCGGAAATAAATTTCTGGTTAAAAATTATTATAAAAGGAGAAATTTGTCAATGAAAATCGATTAAAACGACTTGTTTTATGGATATAAAGTGTTTTATTACCGATTTCCCTTGCAAAAGACATGCGTGTTCTCTATTTTTTAATCGGAACAATATTTCTTTTTATAATGGTGAATGGAATGATTAGGGAAATAATTAAGATAGATGAGTCTCTTTGTGATGGATGCGGGGATTGTGTTCCTTCTTGTCACGAAGGAGCTCTTCAAGTAATTGACGGTAAAGTCAGACTAATTAGCGATTTATTTTGTGACGGACTTGGTGCATGCATCGGTCATTGCCCGCAAGGTGCGCTAACGATTGAAAAACGAGAAGCCGAGCCGTATAACGAAACTAAAGTTATGGAATATATTGTTAAAGGCGGACCGAATGTTATCAAAGCTCACTTAGAACATTTGATCGATCATAACGAATTGGATTTTGTAACAGAAGCAATTGAATACTTGAATAAAAATAACGTTCCAATTCCGGATTTAAGAAACGAAAAAGTTGAGCATGCCGGTTGTCACGGTTCAAAAGAGATGTCATTCGAAAATCATTTTGATTTAGATAATAAATCGGGTAAAAGACAATCTCATTTAACACATTGGCCTATTCAATTACATCTTGTTTCTCCTGAAGCGAAATATTACAGAGACGCACATTTATTGCTTGCCGCCGATTGCTGCGGTTTTTCTTATCCCGATTTTCATAAAGATTTTCTCCAAGGAAAAAGTCTTGCAATCGCCTGTCCAAAACTAGACACCAACAAACAAGCTTATTTTGATAAGCTTATAACAATGTTAGAACAAAACAGATTAAAAGCTATTACGGTTTTAGTTATGCAAGTTCCTTGCTGCAGCGGTTTGGTTCAAATGGTTCAGCAGGCAATTGATTTTACCAAAAGCGAAATTGAAGTTAATGTAATTGTAATCGGTATTGACGGAAAAATTTTAAAAGAAACACAAATAAATTAGAATAAATAAGATGGGGCTAAAGCCCTCACCTTTTTTGCTTTTTTAGTCGGCAATTTATAAATAAATTTTTATTGCCGATAATTTGATTCAAAAATATTTTGGGCTTCAGCCCCATCAAAATGAAAGGTAACAACATGAGTGAATTCATAAACAACAGCGAACACAGAGTAAAAATTCTAAAAGAGCTTATACTCAAATTACACAAAGGAGTTTCGGTTGAAGAGACTCAAAAGGAACTAAAAAAAATTATGGGTGAAGTCCCTTACGGCGAAGTAGTTCAAGCCGAAGAAGAATTAATTAGAGAGGGATTAGACCGCGAAGAAGTTTTAAAATTTTGCGACCTTCATTCCGATGCACTAAAAGGAAATTTGATGAGTAAATTCTCAAAAGAAATTCCCGAAGGTCACCCGGTTGATGTTTTCATAAACGAAAATCGTGAAGTAGAAAAAGTAATCGAAAATATTCGCAAACTTTATCCGACTGAAAATTATAACGAAGCACCGACTGAAACATTAAATGAAATCAATAAACAATTTAATTTATTGATGGATATTGAAAAACATTATGTAAGAAAAGAGAATCTTGTCTTCCCATTTTTAGAGAAACACAATATAACCGGACCACCAATGGTTATGTGGGGAAAGCATGATGAAACAAGAGCTTTATTAAAATCCGCCTTTTCCGTTTTCGATGAAAAAGAAAATCTTGACTTAGAAACTATCAACGGTTTCAAAGAATTCATGTTTGAGCCAGCGCTTAAATCAATCGAGGAAATGATTTACAAAGAAGAAAATATTCTCTTCCCGATGTGTATCGATACTTTCACCGATATAGAATGGTATGAAATAGACCAGCAAAGTGACGAAATAGGATTTTGTATTTACTATCCCGAAAAAAGATGGGAACCTGAATTTGATACAAAGGCAGATCGATCCGATAAAGAAGAATCCAAGTTCAAACTATCAACAGGCAGTTTATCTCCGGATGAACTTGAAGGTATATTCAACTCAGTTCCGCTTGATATTACATTTGTCGATAAAGATGATAAAGTACGTTACTTCTCACATGGAACCGATAGAATATTTCAACGCAGCAAAGCTATACTCGGAAGAGAAGTTCAATATTGTCATCCTCCTTCAAGTGTGCATATTGTTAATCAAATTTTGGATGACTTCAAATCCGGCAAGCAAGATGCGGCAAAGTTCTGGATTAATTTTCACGGCAAGTATGTTCACATTTCATATTACGCGGTTCGGGATAAAGACGGAAAGTATATAGGAACGGTTGAACTAACACAAGACATTGCCGAATTCAGAGAATTAGAAGGCGAAAGGAGAATTTTGCAGTATGACATTTAAAGAAGATATAAAATTAGTTGTGTGTCCGTCAAAAAACTTGATTTATGAAAAAGAGAAGACTATATTTAGTCCAAAAAAGGACTAACAATGAGATTAAGTGAATCAGTAAAATCAATAAGTTACTTAAAGGCTAATGCCGCCGACTTGGTAAATCAAATAAATAAAAACCAAAATACACTTATCATTACTCAAAATGGTGAAGCGAAAGTTGTGGTTCAGGATATCAAGCTATATGAAAAGACACAAGAAACACTGGCAATGTTAAAATTATTAGCAATGACAAGCGAAGAAAATCCAAATGCAAAAGGAATCAAAGAAACTTTTGGTGATATACGTAAAGAGTTGAAGAAGAAATCGCAATGAAATTTACTGTAAAGATTGATCCTCAAGCTCAAGAAGACATGAAAGAAATCTTCTTGTATGTTGCTATCAATGATTCCTTTGATATGGCAAACAAGCTTCTCGATAAAATTGAAGAAACTTGTTACAAATTAGAAAAACAGCCAACAAGAGGTCATATTCCTGAAGAATTAAGAAGTACGGGTATAAAAAAATATTTAGAAATTCATTATAAACCCTATCGCATTATATACGAAATTAAAAAGGAAATAATCTATGTTCACTCAGTTCTTGATGGCAGAAGAAATATTCAAGAAATATTAAACGAAAGAATATTGAGATAAAATGTCACATAACGCGGATATAACCCCGAAAACATTAGTGGGTGATTTACTTAAAAATTATCCGCAGTTGGAAGAAAAATTAATCGAGATTGCACCGGTTTTTAAGAAATTGAAAAATCCGGTTTTAAGAAGAACGGTTGCCAAGGTTATTTCGCTTAAACAAGCTGCGGTTGTTGGCAATGTCTCACTTGCAAAACTAATAAACGAACTGCGTAAAGCAGCCGGACTTGAAGAGGCTGATGAAGTGGAAGAGTTTTTCCAAAGTATAAAAGAAAAGCCAAATTGGGTAGATGAAAACAAAATTGTTAAAGAATATGAAGCCCGCGAAGATTTGGAAAACGGAAATCATCCGGCGGCAAAAGTCACGAAGGATATTCTTACATTAAAAGAAGAGGAAAACTATTTATTAATAACTCCTTTTGTCCCAGCACCGTTAATAAAAATTATGGAAGAAAAGGGATTTAAAACGTATACGGAAAAAGCCGGTGATGAAAAGTTCAAAACATTTGTGAAAAGAACATAATCAGTAGAGACGCAGCGCTTTCTTGGCGGCATGTATACTTGTTCCAAATTGGCTTGTGTATAAGTTGCTGCGTTTTTACCTAGTTTGAATAATCAATTACGATTAAATTTACACAGTTCTCAATTAAATCAGTTCGGATTTTTAGTTGGTCGAACTTTTTATATAAATCACATATAAAAGTAAATCAAATTAATTGTAAACCAATTACCGGAGAGAACCATGAAACTAACAAAACCCCTGTATTTGTTTTTATTATTACTCCCCTTTTCATTACTTGCTCAAGACTGTGTCGAATGTCACTACGAAGTAACCCCAAAAGCCGTTTCGGATTGGCAGATAAGCAAACACTCGGAAAACGACGTAAGCTGCGAAACATGCCACGGTAGCGCGCATACTACTTCGGAAGATTATGCAAAAGCCGAACTGCCGACATACGAAACTTGCAGCACCTGTCATTCAACTCAATCCGAACAGTATCAAAAAGGTAAACACGCATTAGCATGGATGGCAATGAATGCGATGCCAACAATTCACATGCAGCCGATGAGTTTGATAGAAGGTCAAAAAGGGTGCGGCGGATGCCATAAGATCGGCATTAAGACCGAGGAAGAGATCAAACAATTGAAAGCTGAAGGTTCCACATTCGGGCATGCATCTTGCGACGCGTGTCACACCCGTCACACATTTTCCGTTGAAGAAGCACGCCAGCCGCAGGCATGTCAAACTTGTCATCAAGGTTTCGATCACGCACAATGGGAAATGTATTCAACTTCAAAACATGGTGTGCGGTACTTATTAAAACAAAACGGAATTCTCCCCGAAAACACAGCAGCGCCAACTTGCCAAACTTGTCACATGCCGGATGGTGATCATGAGGTTAGAACTGCATGGGGATTCCTTGCCGTTAAATTGCCTTTACCGGAAGATGAGCAGTGGGCAAATGATCAAACAACAATTTTAAAGGCGCTCGGGGCTTTAGATCCGCAAGGCAATCCGACAGAATTAGTGGAGACCATTAAAGCAGCCGATGTTGCAAGATTAACCGCCGAAGATTGGCAGAGAGAACGTGATAAGATGATTGGTATCTGCGGCGACTGCCATTCCGAAAATTTTGTAAAAGAAGAGCTGCAGAAAGCCGATGACATGATTCGCGAAGCCGACCGGTTAATGGCAGAAGCAATCAATGTAGTTGCCGGTTTATACGAAGACGGTATTTTAAAGAAACCGGGAAGTTATCCCTACAATTACCCGATGCTTCTAACATTTCACGATGCTCCAACAGTAATTGAACAAGATTTATTTGTAATGTTTCTTAAACATCGTATGAGAACTTTTCAAGGCGCGTTTCATGCTAATCCCGACTACTCACTTTGGTACGGCTGGAGTGAAATGGTGCGCGACTTAACAAAAATAAAAGAGGCTGCCGAAAGCATGCGG
>DSBF01000450.1 GCA_011049495.1 Ignavibacteria bacterium | reverse complement strand
CTCTCGTCAAACCGCCCCACACATGTGGCATAAATCGAATTCGGTACTCCATTCCCATCTACTGTAGTAAATACAACAGGGCCGTTACGTTCCTCCCACGCCTGAATGACTTCCTGAGATAATTTCATCTGTTTCCTCCTCTAAGTTTTTCCTCATCATATCATAAAGAAACGGAAAGCGAAAGAATTAAATAAATCCCAAAATATCAAGGCTACAACTTTATCTGATTGTTCTAAAAATGATTATACGTCCTTGCTTTTTGACACTTATTCATTATACTAGCCGGGAAAAGATAGAAAAGGAGCAGGATGAAAAGGGTTTTTGACGTAATTCTTGTGGTCTTGCTTTTGTTCACTTTCGGATGCAGCTCATCTGCAAACGATCTGTTTTCCCTTGCAGAAAACGGGACACCCGAGGCCATGGAAAAGGCCTTGAAGGAGCATGCCAATGTCAACAGACGCAATGATTTTGAAGCCTCCCCTCTCCATTATGCGGCCCGAAAACACAGCGACCCCGCAATGATCCGTGTTTTAATCAATGCCGGAGCCGATGTGAACATGCAGGACGCAAATGACATGACACCCCTGGACTGGGCCGTCATCTCCAACAATAACGCTGATATCACCCAAGCCCTTCTGGATGCCGGTGCCCGGGTCAACATCCCCTCACGGGACGAAAAAGTCCTATCCACTCTCTGCCTTGCTGCAAAAAACAATGAGAATCTCAAAGTGATTGAAGCCCTGATCCGGGGAGGAACCGATATTCACTATAGAGACACCTTCGGCTACACTCCACTTCACTATGCTGCTCAGTATAATCCGAATCCGGAAGTCATCATCCTTCTGGTCAAAGCCGGAATCCCCGTCAATGCTGTTAACGATTTGAAAGAGACTCCGCTGGATTTAGCGGAATCCCAGAATGACAATCCCGACATCGCTGCCACCCTTCGAAAACTTGGTACAGGGGTCGCGCCCAGCACTCAATAAAAGTTTTTATGATAGCTCCTGAGCCCATATAAATAGTTTTTTCTGATTGACTTATGAGATCCATTTTGCGGCATTGAGTGCTGGACGCGACCCCTCTAGTCCAGCACAAACCGTAACAGAGGGCAAGTCAGGTTGAAGCGATTGTTAGCTGAAGCTCTCTTATTGCGGTTATTTCATCTCCATCTATCTCTTGATAGTCATCTTTAAAAATATCATATATCTCTTTAAAAAGAATTAAAGTGTCGTCCGGTTCTTTTAATAATCTCTTTATATGTATTTGTGCTAATAAGGAATCAATTTTTCTATTTCCAATGGTTTGTGATTTATGTGCTTTTTCATATACAACTAAAGCCTTTTCAAAAGAACCTATAGAGGCTAATATTTCTGCAATATTTAATAGTTCATGATATTTGAAATTATGCTTTGAGTATTCTACTAACTTGTTAACGGAAGATTCTCTATCTCCAATTATGTGATCAATCTTACATTGATACACATCAAATAGTATTTGATTTTCCAAAAATATGTTCTTCGCTTGATTTATTTCTTTTTGAGCTTCGTCAATTAGATTACAGTCAATTAAAGATTCAATAAAAATCCTTCTTGCAATTAATGAATTGGGATTTTTAGAAACATAATGTCGATAATAATAGACAGGGGTTTCTTCCATTTTTTTTATTAAAATCTAAATTAACGGTTCCACTTCCAAATACTATATTGTCATGTAGCCAAGGGATATCATTGCCATCTTCGATTGCTTTCAGTGCACAACTTTTTGTATTGGATAGTGCTTTTAATGCTATCAAATGCCAAATTTCAGATTTTACTTTATTGTCATCTATTACTTTTACAGCATTCAATAATTCATCTATGGTTAAAATTTGAGAGTCCCAATGTTCCCACAATTGTTCTAATAAAGTGTTGTCATATACGAGTTTCATCTTATTTCCTTCAGCTCCGCGAAGCGGAGTCCAGCTAACATATTATATTAACCTGTTTTCCGTTGAACCATACCATATTATATAATTATCCGCAATACTATTATACTCTATCTCTTCGCCGCCCATGGACGTATAGGAGAGGGGTCGCGTCTTGTATTTAGTATTATGATAGATTTAGATCAAAAAAAGCTCATTTTGACATAGATATAATATCCTAAAAGATTATACATTGTCTTTGATCGTAAACCTGTCGCAAGACATTCCTTTGTAATACTAAATACAAGACGCGACCCCTCTTTCAGATCTGTTTTTCACTCGTTAAATCATTTCCCCGATTCTTCTTTGAGTCTTATTCATTTCCTTCACTCTCAGAAAGTTTTACAGCATTATATTTTTCCCGCCAATTTTCCCCGAAGAACTTATCGCATACCGGATCGTTCAATTCGACTTCCAAATCGCTTCCGTGGCTGGATAGGGTGTAAGCGTTGGCCAGATTGATTAAGGCTTCCAGCCCGGTTCGGTAGAGAAAGTCTCTTCTGTCGGTGATATAGCCCAGAAAGACTGCCCTGATCGATTCATCATCGAACTTTGTGTGGTTTGTCCTGGCAGAATGAATGGCAGGGTAGACCTCTTTTTCAACACTATTAGCCATCATTTCTACAACAGTTGCATTATGCATACCAGAGCCCATTCCTACGTACCCATAGGCCATTGTCAGTAATTTTGCTATGGAGAGTTCTATCATATCAAAGGCCTTGTCATCCTGGATCCGATATGTGTTAGCCCCCGGGATACTCATGTAGAGTTCTGTGTCTTCGTACTTGTAAGTCTTCTTTTCATTTTGATCACTCATTTGGCTTCCTCCTTTATGGTTCATTTATTTTACAGATTTACATGAATTTATCAAGGGAGACAGGATCGGTTTCTTTCCGCGTGAAACAGGGGTCACTCTACTCAAAACCGTTTTAACAAAACCGCCCTGGATTACGCCCGGGAGAATGAGCTCATTTTCAATGATCAAGCTTGTGAGATTTTGATGAAGGGGATGTAAAGCTAGTTACCCTTAGTACTTTCTAGGAAAATACTCTTTCCCAGCAAGCCAAAGATAACGGTCGATATCTTTCAAGTCAAAGCTTGTTAAATGATAATATGTTCGAAATGCTAATATAACTTCTTTGAAAACAGGATAATACTTCAAATCGGGTTTTTTGAACGGATGAAACCGATCTCGTTTCTTAAAATATAACAGCATCTTTTCAACATAGTTATCATAAATAGGATAATCCATTTGAAAATGCTGATGGCAATACTTCGTTGCAAAGGAATAGAAATTGATAGACTTATCTTCTTTAACGGAGACTAAGGCAATGTCATTGACAAGCTGAGTATCCCTATTTTTTAATCTCGAATCAATCTTCAAAGATAAAATGTGTTTTGCAACTGTAAATGGAGAAAAAATGTTTGTGCTATAAAAATCATTCAAAGAGCATACTTTGATCAATATCTCATCAATATCATCGTTCTTGGGGTATGTTTTCGTAAACAGCTTTTGAAGACTGGATTCTTGAAGAACATAATTCTCCAAAGTATCCCATTTTCGAAGATAAGAAATAATAATGTTATTCGTGGGGGTGGGTATATCGGGTCTATTTCCTCTCAAGTCTTTTCTCCAGTTTTACTTATAGTTTACTCAACTACTCAGGGAGCAGGTAAAATTACATTTTCCCATTTCACTGATGTTCTTTTCCCATATATTTTCATGCTGAAATCATTGCTATGGGTTATTACTTAAAAATGTCCTATTACAAACTACTTTGATCTTTTCAATTCTGTAATGTATTTCATATTTATTTCAGCGATTGTCATAAGAAGATCTGCAGTTCCCTCATCCTCGAAAATATCAATAAGAAGGCGTTAATTACCATGATTATCCACAAATTCAATTAACCCAACATCCCTCATATCTTGTAATATCCTACTCAAAGTCTTCTCAGGGGTTTTTCCTTTTGTTCCAGTATCTTGAATCATATTATCCAATTCAAATTTACACAAATCATCATTATCAAATTTCAAAGAGTTATTACGTTTGCAAACACTGATTATGGCTTTCATTACCGCCTGATTCCATTTCATAATAATCTCCTTTCTCTGCATATTTCACTCTTATAAACTGTCCATCCTTTTCTCTCAAAATTACCTTCCAGGATTCTCAATAATATATTTAACCCATTGATGTGGTTTATACTTATTTATATCACTATTACATCCTGATACCATTGTATCATTTTAATCACCAGTCTCTGAATACCATCGGTCGTCAAATGCATAATAATAAATTTTGCTCACTGGTTTATTTTTTACTTTTTATCAACAGTTTTCTTATAAAATGGCGTGATATCTACCTGAATAAAAGGTTCGAAATGATTATTCCTAATTAAAGCCCGAAAGGGTTCTTGGTGTTGAAGCGATTTCATGACATTGTTTTTTTGAGCTTTATCTGTTACTCCAAAATTATTAGCCATATATTTAGCATCTTCTCCTTCAAGTTGAAGGGCGATTTTTGTACCCATATTTTCAAAGACCACTGTATCAAAATCGCGAACACTTTGAGATGCCAATATAAAACCGACTCCATATTTTCTCGCTTCACGAATTAAATCTGTTAAAGTCTGATCATAAGAAAGTTTGTGAGCTTCATCTATGACAACATATAGTTTTATCGACTGACTGGGGCCTTCAGAAAGCATACGGTTATAAACAGATTGCAAAATGAATCTAGCAACTGATTTCATAATCTCAGGTGTTGGTAAAGTGGAAAGATTGATAATCGAATTCTGGTTGAGCATATCATCAATCGAAAAACCACTACCAGATGAAACAAAAATATTATTTTCAAATAAAGGTTCTATTCTGTATTTAAGATTCCTAACATTAGTTCCTTCATTCTGCTCCATGATTTCTAGAACATCCCATATTTCATGGAAAGCAGGTGGCTCATTATTCCATGTATTGATATCTTTTGCTGAAAAACCTTTTTCATAGTATACTCTTTTAATGGCATCTTTTAAAACTGGATGTTGTATGTCACCAAGCCCAAATATTTGTTTTAAAATACCAGAAACCTGATAGACATTGTTCATAAAGGATGACTTCGTTTTCTTATTATTATCTGTTGAAAGTTCCAAGGGGTTAATACCCATTCCCAAAGAAGGATCTAATTCAACTGCATCGGTAATTTTCATAAATAATTCCTCATTTGAATTGTGTAACTCAGATGAAATGTACTCTCCCTGGAAGTCAAGTATGAGAAACGGTATGTTTTCTTGATTAAGTTCGTAAAGAATAGAACTAGTTGTTTGAGATTTTCCAGCCCCAGATTTACCGACAATCAATATATGTTGGTTCGCTAATTTCTTAGGTTCTGTCTTTACTGGATTAAACCATACGCTCTTGTTGTTATCTACATTCTTACCTATTAAAATATTGGGT
>DSBF01000123.1 GCA_011049495.1 Ignavibacteria bacterium | reverse complement strand
CACCCATAATTAATTCTTGGAGATATCCTGAATATATTTTTCAACTAATTTCTTATGCTTTTCTGAATCAAGACTTTCACGAATTATTTTCTCAGCAGCATTAACAGCAATATCAGCAATTTCAGCTTTCAGATTATTGAACGCTTCTCTATTCTTTTGTTCAATTTCGGCAGAGGCATCTTGAATCATTTTCTTTGCTTCGTTTTTACTTTCCTCTAAAATTTGATTTTTTAGAGTATCAGCATATTCTCTACCTTGCTTAATAACTTTTTGTGCCTCTTCTTCAGCTTTAGCTAAATTTGCTTGATTTTGTTTCAATAATTCTTCCGCTTCTTTTTGAGCTTGTTCCGCTTTTTCCAAAGAATTTGTAATGAACGCTTCTCTTTCATTTAATGAATTAAGAATCGGTTTCCACGCAAACTTCTTTAAAAGAAATAGAAGAATAATGAAAGTAACGGTAGTCCAAATAATCAACCCAGGATTAACATCCAAAGGACCACCAGCATCACCGCTTGCAAATGCTAAAACCGCATAATGCATGAATCCAGCCATTATTATACCTAAGCTTTAATGAAAAAAAATGCACAAATTATTTAAGTGCCAAAAGAATACAAATAACGAGCGCAAACAATGAAATACCTTCAATAAGCGCTGCAGCAATGATCATAGAAGTTCTAATATCGCCGGCAGCTTCAGGTTGACGACCACTAGCTTCCATTGCCGAGCTAGCTAATTTACCGATACCGAATGCACCGCCGATAATAGTTAAAGCGGCACCAAATCCAGCTGCTAAATAAGCAAATTCCATTTTATTCCTCCTAAAGTATTAAATAGTTTTTAATGATCTTGATGAACTGCCATCCCTATAAATAACGAGGAAAGCATTGTAAATATATATGCTTGAATCAGCGAGACCAATAGTTTCAATGCAAGAATAAACAGCGCAAAAGAAACAGAAACAGGTATCACGAAATAAGCATGTAAAATAAAAATCAAACCGATTAAAGAATAAATAACAATTTTACCGGCAAGCATATTAGCAAAAAGACGAACAGCTAAGGCAAAAGGTTTTGTTAATAATCCAAGTAATTCAACAACCACCATTATCGGAAGCAGCCAGGTCGGTATTCCGTGAGGCACAAGTCCTTTGAAATAACCAATAAATCCGTTGTTACGAATTCCTCCGATTTGTGTCATAATAAATGTAAAAACAGCAAGAGTAGCAGTAACAGAAATATTACCGGTTACAGCCGCGCCATATGGAACAAGGCTGAATAAATTTAAAATTAATATGAAGAAAAACGCCGAGAGCAAATACGGAACAAATTTTTCATAACCTTTATGAATTGTAGGTTTAGCAATCTCATCACGTACAAATAAAATCATTACCTCAGTCATATTTGCAAAACCGGTGGGGACTCTCTTCTTCTTATATTGCTTTGCAACGTTATATAAAATCAAGAAAAGGACAATAGCTGCAAACCACATATAAACCAAGTGTTTGGTTATTGAAATATCAATTCCAAAAATTTCTATATGAGGTAATGGAATTTTGATGAATGGTTCGAACTCAATATATTTTGCATCCAAAGTGTGGTGCAAAATCCAATCACTCTCATTTGATTTCTCAGCTATCTGCAAAGAATCTGCAACTATTTTTTCCGTTGGGGAATTCATAAAGTTTTGTTTTACTTAGACTTACGTTACTGCCTTGCTTTTATACGAAAATAGTTTATTTCAAAAATTAGTGAAGTAAAATAAAAAATAAAGAACAGAAATATAAAAGCATATTCGTCAATATTCAAGAATTTTATCACAATAAATACGACAAGCAGTAGAAATAACATTCTGCCCAGCATTCCGCCTAAGTTGTAAACGAGGAAATCTTTATTTGGTCTACCGAGGGATTTTTTAAACAAAAAATAAGCAAAAAATGCATTAATCAAAGCAATTCCGGCTGTAAGGAAGCAAACTACAACGAGATGCCATTCAATAATATCAAACAAATGAAGTGTTAAGAAGACTAAGGAAGTTCCAAGTAGAATAATTGTGACAGGCTTAATCATTTTTTTTCTTTTTATTCATATTAAGAACTGTGCGGATAAAATTGTAAACACCTGCAAATCCACCAAAAAACGAGAATATAATTGTTAAAATTGGGTCAGTCTCAAATTTTTGATCAAGCCACCTTCCTAAAAAAAACATTAAAATTATAGTAGCGGCAAGTTGAGTCCCCAACCCTAAATAAGGACCAACATCTCTATATGTTTCAAGAAATTTTTTCTGCTTATTTTTTATTGGCATCCGCTACTTCGGATTTTGATTTCACGGAGTTCATGTTACTTTTTCCGTTAAACTTTGCACCCTCTTCAATAACAAGAATTTTAGCAGTTAATTCACCCTCAAGAGAAGAATTAGCCTCTAGAATTACCTTTTCATTGGCTTCAACTAAACCTTTAACATTTCCACTAACTGTTACATTCATAGCTCTTACATCACCTTCAACTTCAGAACTATCTCCTAAAGTTAGATTTCCGTTAACAGTAACATCTCCAAAGACTTTACCGTCAATCCTCATATTCCCTTCACTGTAGATTTTGCCTTCAATTTTAACACCGGAACTTAATATACTTACATCAACAGATGAGGATGAATTATTTTTTTGCGCCATTTCCCACCTTAATTATTTATTAAATATTTTGTCGGATCAACAGCTTTTCCATTATGCCAAATCTCAAAGTGAAGATGTGGACCGGTTGATTTATATCCACTGTCCCCGCTTAAAGCTATAATTTCTCCTTGACGAACAATTTCACGTTCTTTTTTCATTAGAATATCACAATGCCTATATACCGAAATAAAATTGTTCTGATGCAGAAGCATGATCGTATTACCGTATTCCGGAGTAAACCCGGAAAAAGTAACAATTCCACCAAGCGCAGCATGCACTGCGGTTCCTTTTCGAATACCGTAATCAATCCCCATATGTCCGCGAGAAGGTTCGAATCTTTTTATGATGACACCATTTACCGGTGCAATAAAAAATAATTGTGAACTATCTGCTGAATTAAAATTCAGTAAATCTCTGAAAACCGCTAATATATTTCCACCTGATCTAAGCTTATTTTTTTTCGGTTGACGAAGTGAATCATAAATTGCTGAGTTTGAATCCAATGAATCAGTTGATGCAATTATCATTGCATATTTTAGTTTTTCATTAGAAGCGGCAAAATTCTGCAATTCTTTCGAAAGGAATAAAACTTTTTTTTCCAGTTCTTTAACTTTATCAACTTGTTCGGTAAGTTTTTCATTTTCAAAGAAAAAGACAACGTTGCGTGCAGGCGTCAAAACGATTATAATTATTACAATAAATGCTACCAATAGTGAATAACCCAGTACCGCAGAAACAACCGATAAAAAACTAAACTTAAAGCGCTTTGTCCGCAATACCGGGAAGTTTGGAGTAATGTAAACCGAAGAATTTTTAATATCTCGTAATTTTTTAAACATTATCTTTACTTATTAACAGTGGAGCAAATATAATTAATTATGCATAGAATATCTCTCCATTAAAATGGAGTTGATCTCATCAAGTACTCTTTCCGGTTTAAGATAATGCCCGCAATTAAAATGTCTTTCGGGACATTTATTGTAACCATGAATACCGCAAGGTTTACATTCTAAATTATCATAAGAAATAACTCTGCTGCCCGAATTGTAAGGATAAAAACCAAATTTCGGGACAGTGGAACAGTAAATAGTAAGTACCGGAATATCGGCACACATTGCCAGATGAGTAGGAGCACTATCGTTGGATATTAACAAAATTGATTTTGTAAGTAAGTAAATAGATTCAATAAAATTAAGCTCTCCGCAAAAATTTATTATTTCTTTATTATCAACCGAAATTTCGTTGGCAAGTTCTTTATCTTCCTTTCCCCCGATAATAACAATTTTGTATCCATTTTGGATTAGCTCTTCAGAAATAACTTTAAAGTAATTTATTGGATAGCGTTTTGTTGCCCAGACTGAACCCGGTGCAACAGCAATTATCTTTTTCTGATCAACAACTTTTATTTTAGCATCGACAACTTCTTTTTTAACATCACTAAGCGATAATTCCGGTAGAATTTTCCATGATTCATCCGAGTAATTTTTGCCGAGAAGTGATAAGTTTCTTCGCACTTCATGCCAATCACTTTCGTATTTAATTTTATTCTTATATAAAAAGTTCAATGAGGATTTATCAAAAGAATAACTTTCTTTCGGTTTACTTAGAAATGTTAAAACTGCGCTCCGTGCCGATCTATGGGGAGAATATATTTTGTCGTATTCTTTTGACTTAATATAATTTGCAAATTTTATTAAACCGGAAAAACCTCTATGCTTGTTTCTTTTGTCAAACTCAATTACCTCGTTAACATAAGATGAAGTTCGAAAAATTATCGAAGTCGATGGAATACAAACAACATCTACTTGAGCAGAATTATAAATCCTTTTGATCTCTTGAATTAGAGGCATGGTTAAAATTGCATCACCGGGAAATGCGGTTTGAATAACTAGAATCTTCACATCAGTATTTCCAAATGTAAATCCGAATCATTGATTTGACTACCGCGAAATTGATTTCTCAACTAATCGTTCCTAATATGCTTTGAAAATTCTTTTTTGCCATTGCGGGTCGTAAATTTCGCCTCTCTTTGTTGAATGAATTAATTCATAATCGTTATATCCGAAAACATCACCAAAAATAAATATAACCCCACCTTCAAGCGAATTGTATTCCCATATTTCATAAGGTTTTGCACCGGGGTCATTATGATGATTTTCAATGTCATCCGGAGCTCCATATTTCAAATAAACCATTCCCCTGTCGGTACTAATACCGTCTTTGTTAAATGTACCGAATTTTTTATTTACATAATCAACGCGTTCAGAAAATTTAATTCTTTTTTGAGATGCAGGCAGCGTTAAATCAAAATCACTATTATTCCAATAGTTGTAAAGAAACTTTCTCTTCGCTTCTACCTTTTGCAAACTATTATAAGTCTTCTTTTTATTATTATTAAGAAAATATCGTAGTGACGAAAATTCAAAATCACACTCTTCTTCGGAAAGATAAATAAATTCAGATGGTAAGAAGCCCGGGTCTCCTTTAATATGAATATTGTCAGATTCTGTTGGGTTGTATAAGTAGAATTTTTTTGAAGACTTACTAAAAGTGTTTGCGGTCGAATCGGCAAGAGTTAATATTAACAAATAACCCCCGGTTGAAAATTTAGTAAGATTAATTACATCAGCTTCCACTAAATCATTTTGTGTTGAAATAATTTTTCTTTTTTTCTGATCGACCACGTTACCGTAACTATTAATTATATTCCTTTCCAAAATCAGTTTCTTACTTTCAATATTATTAAAATATAGT
>DSBF01000050.1 GCA_011049495.1 Ignavibacteria bacterium | reverse complement strand
CGTTAATAAGAATATTCACAAATACTTGCAGCAGCTGATCGGGGACAAGCATAACAAGAGGTGAATCTGTATCGAGATCGGTTTTGAAGTCAACCTTTTTAACGCGCTTATCGTATTTAACTATTCCGATTGCCGTTTTTATTATATCGGTAATTTGTATTAAAGTTTTCTCGTGCCCCGGTGGACGAGAGAAATCGACTAACTCTCTTACTATTCGCGAAATTCGGTCAATATTTTCTTTTATTGTTGATAACTGCTCGCTGAAAAATTCGTTGGGTGATTTTCGCTGCAAGATTTGTACAATAGATGAAATAGAAGTAAGCGGATTACCGACCTCATGTGCAATGCCGGCGGCTAGTTGTCCTATTACAGCAAGTTTTTCCGATTGATCAACTTGCTGCTGTAATTTTTTTACTTCGGTAAAATCTCTAATAATTACCGTTCTTCCGACTGACTCACCGTTACTTCCGGGAAGTTTTGTCACGGTTAATTGAACGGTAACAATTTTACCTTCTTTAGTAAGTCGTTCGGTTTCGTTTATTGTTACAAATCCGCTTGTTCTTATTTCATCTTGAATATATTTTAACTCCGACTCATATTTTTCCCCTTTCGGAAAAAGTAATGATGACGATTTCCCTAATACTTCCTCTTCAGAAAATCCAAAGATTGATTCCGCTCCTTTATTCCACGAGATAAATTTTTCGTTGTTATCAATTACCATTATTGCAGAATCTGACGAGAGTAGTATATTATGTAAATACTGTTGACTTGCATCAAGTTTGTTAGCAAGCCTATCTCTGTCAGAAGCTAATTCCTGCATTTCGGCATTTTGATGAAGCATTCCGTAACGCGCATAAACTTGTTCAATAACTTCATCAAGAAATCCGAGAAGTATTAAAGGATCAAAATCATAGTTATCATCTTTCTCTAGAAAATTTATTATTGCATATCTGCCGATCGTGAAAAGCTGACTGATCTGGAGTAGATTTAATTTTGTTTTATTGAAAAGTTGATATGAATCGATAAGATACTGATCTGCACGGGTGTAATCAGCCGTATCAATTACATCGATGATAGTGTTCAGAGTACTTTCTACAAAAGTTGTAAGTTGGGCTTTGGAAAGTTTTTTCCCGAACTCTTGCTCAAGCTTTTCAACCCAGCTTTGCGTAATTTGAGCAAAGTATTTTTTTATTAATTCAATAATTAGTTTTTTCATGCCGTACTTCAAAAATAATAATCGGGAATATCGCCCTAAACAGTTTATTTAACTGTCTTCCCAAAATTGAGAATTGAAAAATACGGATTGCATGTATGAATTAAAAGGTGAATCGAGTGAAATTATCTACTTAAGTGTCATTCCAAACGAGTCTGTTAGCTAACGGACGAGTGAGGAATCTCATTTGAACATTGCCGAAAATTTTAATTTATTCCAGATGAGATTCTAGCATAGCGATGCCTTCGGTATTCATTCCCCCGCCTAAGGCGGGTACATTAAGAATGACAGGTTAAGAGTTCCGCATCACAGTCATTAATCCATGGTTTATTTATTGAGGAACCGTAAAAATAAATTAGTGTATAAAACGAAGCTTAAAACTTATTGAGGTTATAATGATAAAGAAATTAGTTGTGCTAGCGTTCTCAATATTCGCGGTGATTAATTTATCTGCAAAAGAAATTCCCGTCGATGCAAAATTAAATTCCGTAACTGTTTTTCTCGGCGGTGCTGAACTAACACATACAGCTCAACTTGATGTTCCTCAAGGTATTCATGAAATAATTTTAGAAAATGTTGCTAACAATATTATCGGTAATAGTTTGCAGGTTGGGGGAACGGGTGACTTTGTAATTCTTTCGGTTAACCAGAGACAAAATTATCTCAAAGCAAAAGTAAAAACTCCTCAACTCATAGTTTTAGAAGATTCACTAAAATTATTAAAAGGTGATTTAAGTAAGATGAATAACAATAGACAGGTTCTTCAATATGAACTTGATTTACTTCTTGCTAATAAAAATTTGGGCAGCGATACTAAAACAATTACTGTTGCAGAGCTTCAAAGAATGTCGGAGTATTTCAACAAGAAATCGACACAACTTTTGAATGATATGACTTCAATTGATTTGAAGAAAGAAAAAGTGAATGAACGCATAACAAAAATTCAAAACCAGATTAATGAGATTAACAATAAAGCAAAATCATCTGTGACCGAAATTGTTGTCACTGTATCTACAAGTAAGAATACAAAAGGGAATTTCAAAGCGAGTTACTTAACTTATGATGCCGGTTGGAATCCTTCTTATGATTTAAGAAGTTCCGGAATTGACACTCCCATTAAACTTGATCTGCGTGCAAATGTATGGCAAAAAACCGGCATCGATTGGAAAGATATGAACATTATTCTTTCAACCCGTTCGGCAAGACAAAATAATAACAAGCCCGAATTAAGAAGATGGTTCATTGATTTTGTTCAAGAGATGAAATATAGAGGCGGTGGAATAAATGAAATGCAGTTAATGAAATCGGCTGCTGCTCCTTCAATGGATGAAACTGCAGAAGCCGAATCAATGGCGGATTATATGATGGCTCAGGAAACACAACTTGCTGTAGAATACACTCCACAAATTAAATATTCAATTGCTGCCGATGGTAAACCAAATATTGTTGCTCTTCAAAGTTATGATTTACAAGCTGATTATGAATACTATGCCGCACCAAAACTAGTTTCTAATGCATTCTTAGTTGCGAATGTTAAAGACTGGGGTAAATATAACTTACTGCCCGGATCGGCTAATATTTATTTTGAAAATTCTTACGTTGGTAACTCGTTTATTAATCCAAATGTCACCGATGAAGAGATTGTATTTTCATTAGGCAGAGATGAAAGCATTGTTATCAAAAGAGAAATTCTTCAAGATTTTACGGAAGACAAATTCTTTGGCAGTGATGTTGAGAGATTTTTCGGTTATGAAATCACAGTACGAAATTCGAAGACTAAAGAAATTAAGTTAACTCTTGAAGATCAATTCCCGATTTCTAAGAATGAAGATATAAAAGTAAAATTGATCGAAACAGCTGATGCGAAAATAAACAAGACCGATGGAATATTAACTTGGAATCTTAAACTCAATCCTGCTGAGTCAATTTCTAAAAAGTTTACTTATTCGGTTAGACATCCGGGAGATAAACCGGTTAATATTTATTAAACCTAATAGGAACGCGGATTTTTATGATGGTTATGATTAATTATGATTTAAATCAGCGTCAATCATAAAAGATCATAATGATATGCGTTCTATTTCTTTTTTCGAGCTTTTGAATCCATAAAAGCAAAAATAAACTGCATTATGAAATTGTTAGGGAAGTAAGTTTTTAATCCATATTCTTTTGGTTTTTCCGGACGTGGTAGATAGGCTGAACCCCAAATCCAATCCCATATTGCAAGCTTTGTCGCGAAGTTTCTATTTCTACCTTTACCTACATCATGATGCCAGCGGTGCATTTCCGGTCCGTTAATTATGTACTGCAATCTTCCGGAATTCACGTTTATATTTGAGTGAATATACATTCCCCAAACGGCGCTAATTATACCTTTATATGCAATCACTTCCGGCGGGGAACCAAGTAAAACTATCGGTGCAAATTCAATTGTTTGATTGATAAGAATTTCAAATGCGTGCGAACGCGAACCGCTTAGCCAATCGACTTTTTTAGGTGAATGATGTGCTTCATGAATTCGCCATAACCATTTATTTTTATGCTGCCATCTATGCATCCAATAAATGTAAATATCATGTGTGATTAAGAAGAATAATAATTGAAGCCAAATCGGTACATTTGCAAATAGACCGAGTCGAGATAAACCGGTTGTGTTATCTATGTAATAAATTATCCCGCCGAAGATTATTATACCGAGAATATAACTTTGCGCAATTGTATAAAGAGCGAGATCATTAAAGAACCCTTCGCGTAAAAACTTTTGTCCTTTTGAATATGGAAAAATTCTTTCTAGAATAACAATGACAAATGCACTGCCGATTATTAATCCAAATGAAATTAATTCCGAATAGGATAGCGAGTTATAATAATTTGTTATTAAGTTGATGATTGAATTTAACATAAAGAAACTCTGTGGTTCTCCGTTTTTCTTCTGCGGTTCTCTGTGTAAATGATTTAAGACAACACATTAAGAAACACAGAGATTATTTTACCCTTCTTAACTTAACTAATGACGGTTTTTCACTGTTATAAACTTTTTTAATACCATCGCCGAGAGCTTTTTCAATATCGCGGATATCTTTTACTAACCTCACCATACCTTGAATTTCCACTGATGCAGCTTGATCCGAACCCCACATTGCTCTATCGAGTGTAACATGTCTTTCTACAAAAGCAGCACCGAGGGCAACCGCAGCAAGTGTCGGTGCTAAACCGGTTTCATGTCCCGAATAACCAATCGGTATATCTGGATATCTATTTTTATACGTAGTAATTACGTTTAAATTAAGCTCTTCCAATTTACATGGGTAAGCAGAAGTAGATTGAGCAAGCATCAAGTTGTTGGTATCCATCATTGAAATTGCATTGTCGACTTCTTCCAAAGTTGACATACCGGTGGAGAGCATAATCGGTTTACCGGTTGACTTGACTTTTTTGAGCAGAAAATTATCAGTCAATGAAGCCGATGCAAGTTTATAACAAACCGGGTCGAATTTTTCTAAAAAGTTTACCGCTTCTTCGTCCCAGGGTGATGCAAACCAATGTATATTTTTCTGTTTACAATATTTATCAATAATCTCATATTCTTTTTCTTTGAACTCAACTTTATGACGATATTCGATATATGTCATTCTACCCCAAGGTGTTTCACGTTCAATATACCATTGATCCGAAGGGACACATAATTCGGGAGTTCTTTTTTGAAATTTAACAGCATCACATCCTGCTGCTGCAGCGCCGCTAATTAATTTTTTTGCAATATCAATCGAACCGTTATGATTAATCCCAATTTCACCGATTATATAAACCGGTTCTCCGTCACCAATGTAACGGTCACCGACTTTTACTTTTGCCATTAATTTTTATCCTCATTTTTATTCAAGTTTGCTTCGATAATCATTTCTGCAAAATCACGGAATGCACCATGTCCGCCTTTGCTTTCTACAATCACATCGGCAAGTTCTTTTGCGAATCTTGTTGCATCGGATGGACATGCGGTTAAACCAGCAATTTTCATAATTTCGATATCATTTGTATCATCACCTATGAATGCAATTTCGTCTAATGTTATATTCAATCGTTCACAAATTTCTTTTACGCAAGCAACTTTATCTTTAATACCAAGATGGACTTCGGTAATATTTAACTTTGCGGCACGACTAGTTACAATTCCGCTGTTCTCTCCGGTGACAATTCCGGTTTCAATATTACAGAATTTTCGCAATCG
>DSBF01000550.1 GCA_011049495.1 Ignavibacteria bacterium | reverse complement strand
GTGCGTTGACCGTAATTTATATGGGCAAAAGCGAGTACAAAATCTTGACTGGCAATAGCAGCCGTAACACAGCTATCAAGCCCGCCGCTAACAGCAACTACCGCTAATGGTTTACTTATCATTATTATCCGATTGGTACTTTTTTAAAAATAAAAGATAGTAAAATCCATTGAGATAGTGAAGATGACCTTTACTCCAATTATTCATAGATTTGAATTATCAAGAATATTTTTCTTGCTAACATTCTTGACAATGACATCTTTAATATTATCTTGAGATGGTGTTTCCTCACCTCATTTTTCAAAAAAGGAGTTAATATGGAATTCTATGAACTTCATCCCGAAACACCTCAATTGAGGTATATAAATAAAGCAATTGATATTCTTAGAGAGGGAGGCGTAATAATTTATCCAACCGATACAGTTTACGGATTTGGCTGCGATATTTTTAACCACGAAGCTGTTGAAAGAATTTATTCTATTAAACATGAAGCGGGAACTAAACTCTTTAGTTTTATCTGCCCGGATCTAAAAGATATTTCCAAATATGCAAGAGTGTCGGATTATGCATACAAGATGATGAAACGATGCATCCCGGGTCCATACACATTTGTTCTGCCCGCAGCGAAAGAAGTACCTAAAAAATTATGGTCAAAAAGAAAGACAGTAGGAATTAGAGTACCCGATCATGAAATTGCTATTATGCTTGCAAAAGAATTAGGCAGACCGATATTAAGTACAAGTGTTACAAAGCGGAGAGGTGAGCTTTTGTTTGATCCCGAAGAAATAAAAGCAATATTTAATCCGCATGTTGATTTAATGCTTTCCGACGGGGCATTAAAAGGTAAACCTTCCAGTGTTGTAGATTTGAGTGGTGACAAAGCTGAAATCATTAGAGAAGGTGCGGGTGATATTTCGTTGTTTGTTTGATAGATTTAATTGAGGCTGTCTTAAATGGGAATAAATCCTAATCTCTAATCCGTTAGCTAATAGATTAGGATTTAGAATTTAATTTACTCCCTATACGCAATCATTGCAGATGCCTGTGCCGATGGCATAACAATAATTTCATTAATATTAACATGCTTCGGTCTTGTTGCACAGAATATAACAGTCTCCGCAACATCTTCTCCGCTAAGAGGTTTTAACCCATTGTAAACATTTTTTGCTTTTTCTTTATCGCCGTAAAACCTTACTTCGCTGAATTCTGTTTCTACCATACCGGGATCAATTGTACTTACTTTAACATTATGTTCAAGCATTTCCATTCGGAGAGATTCTGTTATAGCACGCACCGCATGTTTTGTAGCACAATAAACACTTCCGCCGGGATATGCTTGGTGACCTGCAATTGAACCGATATTTATTACATGTCCGCGTTTTCTTCTTACCATAGTTTTTACTACTTCTTTTGTAACGATTAAAAGCCCTTTAACATTTGTATCTATCATTTCATCCCATCCTTCGGGATTATCTTCATGCAGCTTGTTTATTCCTCTGCCAAGCCCGGCATTATTAACAAGAATATCTATGTTCATCCATTGTTCATCAAGATTATTTATTACCGAAATAACTTCGCTACGGTTAGAGACATCAAGTTTTGCAACCAAAACTTTTACTGAATATCTATCTTCAATTTCTTCTTTAATTGCTTGCAGGCGATCTAATCTTCTTGCAGTAAGAATAAGATTAGCTCCTTCATTAGCGAATGCATAAGCACAAGCTTCACCTATACCGGCTGAAGCCCCGGTAATAAACACAATTTTATTTTTCAACATCACCATTTTAACCCCTTTAGTATTTGATGTATTTCCTAATACGTTTTGTTGACATATTCATATAAAAAACAAAAAGAAAAATAATTCCAAAAGCAAAAACAAATCGTTCTGTCTCACTAAAACCCATATTTAGTGATAATGCAATCCAATCATTTTCAATCCCGGGATTCAAAATTAATATTACAGCATTGTAAAACAAATGAATCAATATATAACCCAACTGCAATAAAATAAAAACAACTAAAAAATAGCGAGTTTTACCAACGGGAATTTTTCGCATTAATATGGAGGAAATTTCTATTGCGGAAACTATGTATATATAAGGAGTGAAATAAAGAAATAACAATATAAATTTTGAGGTATTCGGCTCCGGTTCAAAATAAAATGAAAATGAGGGGAATTTGAAAGTGAACATGGAATTTCCAACTCCCACAATATTTGCAAAAACAAGCTGAAAAACCTCTTTTAGCAATATTATTTGAATTATTACACAAATAATTGCTACTACGATTATTATTCGATTTTGCTCTTTTAAACCCATTTGGTACAATCAAAATTCTTTATAAATTTGGGAAAGAAATCAATTTCACTTTGCTTCTTTTAAGTATAATCGAAACTTAACAATTTCTTAATATCAAGATAACCTTAATATTGTGTAAAATTGATAATGACATTTATAAAAATACTAAATTTTGATCGAGAATAACCCGTTATGGAACTTTATCTTATCATTGTAATTGTTCTTTTTGTTTTAGCTATTTCCGATTTGGTTGTTGGTGTAAGTAACGATGCTGTTAACTTTCTCAATTCTGCAATTGGTTCCCAAGTTGCACCGCGTCATATTATAATGATTATTGCAAGCTTGGGTATACTTGCCGGCACAACTTTTTCAAGCGGAATAATGGAAGTTGCCCGCAAAGGTATTTTTAATCCCGAGATGTTTTACTTTTCCGATATAATGATTGTCTTCCTTGCGGTAATGTTAACCGATGTTTTACTTCTCGATTTATTTAATACTTTTAGTCTCCCTACCTCTACAACAGTATCAATAATATTTGAATTATTAGGTGCTGCTGTTGCAATTGCCTCTATAAAAGTAATTGAAAAAAAAGGAGGTATTGATGAGTTAATTGCTTACATCAATACAAGCAAGGCACTTGCAATCATTTCAGGTATTTTAATATCTGTCGTTATTTCTTTCACTGTCGGGGCAATTATACAATTCTTTGTAAGATTCTCTTTCACTTTTGATTATAAGAAAAAGATTCGCAAATTCGGCGGAATTTGGGGTGGGTTTGCATTGAGTTTTATACTCTATTTCATTTTAATAAAAGGTGCCAAAGGCTCTTCTTTCCTAACAGATGAACAAATGATATGGATCCTGGATCACAGTTGGGAAATTTTAGTAATCAGTTTTATAACATTCGGAATTATTTTCCAATTTCTTGCGATATCAACAAATGTAAATATTCTTAAGCCAATAGTTTTAGCCGGAACCTTCGCACTTGCGCTTGCATTTGCTGCAAACGATCTTGTTAATTTTATAGGAGTACCATTAGCCGGTTTCAGTTCTTATTTAATTGCTTCTGCAAGTACCGACCCTTCCAACCTTTTAATGGAAGCACTTCGTGAACCGGTTAAAACTCAGACCCTGCTTTTATTGACAGCCGGTGTAATAATGGTAATAACACTATGGTTTTCGAAAAAAGCTCAATCAGTTACAAAGACCGAAGTTAATCTCGGTAGACAATTTGAAGGATTTGAAAGATTCGAATCATCTCTTCTTTCAAGAGTTATTGTACGAATGGGATTGTCGTTAGGGACTATATTTAAAAAATTAACGCCATTGTCTCTTCAGCAATTAATCCAAAAAAGAATGGATAAGAGCAAATATGTACAAGAAAAATCTGATGACGGAAAAGTACCCTCATTCGATTTATTAAGGGCATCGGTAAATTTGATGGTTGCAAGTGTTTTAATTTCTTTTGCAACTTCATTAAAACTCCCGCTATCAACAACTTACGTTACTTTTATGGTTGCTATGGGGACTTCATTTTCGGATAAATCTTGGGGAAGAGAAAGTGCAGTATACCGTGTAAACGGTGTATTAACAGTTATTGGCGGATGGTTCTTCACTGCATTTTTGGCTTTCACCGTATCAGCTTTGTTCGCTTCTCTAATTTATTTCGGAGGAATTTTTGTAATTATTGCACTGCTTGGTATAGCTGCTTTTGTAATCTTTAGAACTCATATATTTCATAAAATTCGTTCTGCTGAAGAAGAAGAAAGTGAAAATGCGCTTGCTGAAGAGGATAAATCCGGTGAAGATGCTATGATTAAATTTATTTCGAAAACACAGAAGTACTTAGAAACAACACACAAGCTACTAGCAAATGCTTTCGAAGGTTTGGCTGACGGTGATAGGGATAGTTTAAAGAAATTGAAAAAGGATTCTAAGAAAATCAGAAAGCAAGCTGATTCTATTACTTCAATTATTTTTAAAACAATACAATTGCTTGATGAAAGTGAAGTAAAAGAAGAACAAAGATTCGGGAAAATTATTGCTTCGATCCAAGAAATTTCTAATAACGTTACTTCCTTAGTAGGAAAGATGTATAATCATATCGACAACAATCACAGTAAACCTATTAAAGAACAGGTGAACGAATTAAATCAACTCGAAAAATTATTATCTTCTCAAATAAGGTTAACGGTGGATATGCTCGGACGTGATGAGAAAGTAGATGAAAATAATTTAAATGAGGTTCTTTTCGAGATGAAAAAGATTGTCAAAAAATTCGACAAAAATCAATTCGGCAGAATTAAGAAAAAGCTTACAAGTACAAGAAGCAGTATGTTATTTATAAGCATATTGGGAGATACGGAAAATATTTCGGAGCAGATTAATACTTTGGCAATCATGAGCACTGAAACTGCAAAACCGCTAATTAATAATCATAATAATGAAAAAACTGTTGCAAAAGCTGAGAAATAAATCGAGTCATTAATAATTTATTTTTTAGAGATTTGTAAATATCCACTTAGTAAAAGAAATCAAAACAATTTTTACATTACTTGATTTTTGTGCACACCAAATAGCTTTTGTTTTGATTTCATAATACCTGCGGTTTTACTAATTTTATTCAGTACATTTTAAAAGATTACCTAAGTATTCGAAGAGTATTTTATGAAATCCTTATTCCTTGTCCGACATGCAAAATCAAGTTGGGATTACCCCGAACTGTCTGACTTTGAAAGACCTTTAAACAAGCGCGGAAAAAAAGATGCCCCTCTAATGGGGGAAGTTTTTAATAAACTGAATATCAAACCTGATCAAATAATTTCCAGTCCTGCAGTTAGAGCTATTACTACTGCACGTACAATTGCAGAATCTATTAACTATCCCGTTGAAAACATAAAAACTATCGAAGCAATTTACGAAGTCGGAACCAAAGATCTCCTTGAATTAATTAGGTCAACCGATAATAAAATAAATTCTTTAATGATATTCGGTCACAATCCCGCGTTAACTTTGCTAAGTAATGATATAGGTGATAAGTATATTGATAATATTCCGACATGCGGAATGACGGCGATTGAATTTGATATTAATAATTGGCGGGATCTTAAATCTGAGAGCGGAAAAATAAAACTATTTGAGTTTCCTAAGAAGTATAAAAAG
>DSBF01000477.1 GCA_011049495.1 Ignavibacteria bacterium | reverse complement strand
GCTTTTAACACTTATGTAAGTAAAGAAGATTTTGCTAAAATCAGCTGGAGAACAATTGAAGATAATTTTAAGACCGGGTTTGTTTGGGATGAAGATCATTTTTTAATGAATCAATTTCTTCATACATTCCATGGTGCAAATTATTTTAATGCCGCACGTTCAAACGGATTAAGCTTTTGGGAGTCCGCCCCATATACATTCGGAGGCAGTTTAATGTGGGAATTCTTCATGGAGAACGAACCACCTTCACATAATGATCTTGTTAACACAACCGTTAGCGGTATTACAATGGGGGAAATATCTTACCGTGTTTCAAATCTTATTATAGATGAAAGCACAGTAGGTTTTGAGAGATTTCTTCGTGAATTTACTTCAACGGTTATTAATCCTATGCAAGGATTTAACAGGTTAATTCGTGGTGATATGTGGAAAGCCGGTTCACCGAATAAAAGATCCGATTTTAATCTTGTTGTTTCAACTGGCATACATAATTTATTCTTCAGTAAAAATATTGATGACAGCAAAACATACTTAACGCTTAGAGCAGATCTTAATTACGGTGATATATTTGAAGTAAATAAACACAAAAAACCTTTCGACTACTTTTCGCTTCATACAGAATTCAACATTGCCGAAGGTGATGATATTATAGGAATTTTTGCCAGCGGGGTTCTTGTTGATAATAAATTATATCTTTTTGAAAATACCGACAATATCTTCGGTTTATATAAAGAGATTGACATACTCATTAACGAAACATATCAATTGTCTTCTACAAGTTTGACTGCAAAAATAATTAACAGGGTTCCGATTTCAACTTCAATAAAAATGCAGAATAACTTAAATGTATCTGCAATAGTAATGGGTGCAACAAATTCTCAGTACGCAGCAGAAGAAGGAAAAGACTATAACCTAGGTCCCGGCGCAAGCGGAAGTATCGGCATCAAATTCATTTTCGAAGATATAGGCGAAGTCTATTCTAATTATAAAAGATATTGGATTCATACACTTGCCGGAGCAGAGGGCAATGAATTCGTCGGGTTACTTAATACCGGAATAAATCTACACTTATCCAATAAAACCGCTCTCGGTTTGGAATCCCTTTTATATGATCGTTACGGTGATTATGAATATTACGAAAACTACAGTAGTTCAAATACAGCATTGAGATTTTATGTCAATCATACAATATGAAAATAAAATGACAACACATGAAGCTATATAAAAAAATATTGTTAACTATGATTTTAACTGTATCAATTATTGATGCACAATCACTTGACGAAAATGTAACTGTAAGTAAAGATGGTTTTTATCCCGTTCCCGTTTTATTTTATTTGCCTAACACAGGTTATGCTTTCGGCGCTGCATTCCTTTATTACAACAATCCCGATCCGGGTAACCCGCACCGCTTCCCGGATATAGTTGGGGGATTCGGTACATATTCTACAAAAAAACAAATTCAAGGAAGTATTCGTGTTAATAGATTTTTCGGAAACAATGATTACAGATTCGATCTTGAAATTTCTTTCTATCGAACGCCGGATGAATTCTGGGGAATAGGACCTGATCCCAACACAAAAGTAAAAGAGGAAGTTACTTACAACCAATACAGAGTTAAGATTGATTTTTTAGCTGCGGTAGTCAAGCATTTCTACATCGGTCCATATTATTGGTTTGAAAAATTCAATTTGTCAGATTATGAACCGGGTGGTATGATTGAACAAGGTGGTTTACTCGGTGCATTAGGTGTAACTACATCGGGAGCGGGAATTGAAATGATTTTGGATTACCGCGATAGCTTATTCTTCCCAACAAAAGGAGCCTTCACTGATTTGAAAGCGCTCTTTTATTCAAAAGCATTTGGCGGGGATGTTAATTTTTTCCGGCTTGATTTAGATGCGCGTTATTATATTGAATTAACAAAAGGGCAAGTTCTTGCGTTGAATACTTTGTTTAACAGTACCGCAGGTGATGTTCCGATTCAAATGCTTCCTAAACTCGGTAGTCATCAAATGATGCGCGGCTACCCGATGGGTAAATATCTCGATAAAAATTTGTGGGCTGTTCAGGCTGAATATAGACGCCCTCTCTTTTGGAGATTGGGTGCTTCGGCTTTTTTTGGTGTTGGACAAGTCTTCCCCGAATTTTCAAAATTCAGTGTTGATGATTTAAAAATTGCAGGCGGGTTAGGATTGAGATATATGCTGGATAAAGAACAACATCTTAATGTCCGCCTTGATGTTGCTCAGTCTCGTGAAGGAACTTACGTTTATTTTACAATTCAGGAGGCGTTCTGATGAATACTCAAACTAAAAAGCTGGATTTTAACTTAGGAATAATTGCAGCAGGTGAAGGACTTAGATTAAAAGAGGAAGGAATTAATATTCCTAAACCTCTTGTTGAAATTAACGGCGTTCCATTGATACAGAGAATAATTGATATAGCTCTTAAAAACGGAGTTGATTCAATAGCGTGTATTATCAATGAAGAATTGCCAGAACTTGAAGAATATTTACTAAATAAAAATTCATTACTTCCGTTCAATTTAATTGTTAAATCAACTCAGAGTTCTTTTCACAGTTTTCATCAAATAAGCAGATTTTTTGAACCGCCATTTCTTCTTACAACCACCGACTCGGTTTTTAGAGATGATGAATTTACGGAATTCTTGAAGTATAGTATGAATTGTAATAAAGCTGATGCAGTTTTAGCAGTAACTGATTTTGTCGATGATGAAAAACCTCTTTTTGTTGAAGTTGAAGAAGATTCTAGAATTGTAAGTCTTATCGATAAGAATAAAGATTATGAATTTGTAACCGGCGGTCTATATCTATTTAAAAATGATATTAAAAAATACATTGATGAAGCAGCAGAACAAGGCATTAATCGATTGCGAAACTTTTTGAGGTATTTACTACAGAAAAAATTAAGAATGTACGCGTATCCGTTCTCTAAAATAATTGATGTTGACCATGTAAGTGATATAAAGGAAGCGGAAGATTTTTTAACAAATTGTTTTTCTAATAAGAATGGACAAAAATAAAGTGTCTCGTTTTACCAAAATGATAGAGGGTTTGCAAGAATTTTCATTGCTTGTTCGAGATGTTTTTGTACACCTAGGATCAGTGAAAGATAATTGGAATGAGACTGTTAAAGAAATGTATTTAATAGGCACTAAATCTTTTTTTCTGATTTTCCTTGGCGGATTATTTACAGGTATTATTCTTGCGCTTGAAACCGGACATCAGTTGGAAACTTTTGGAGCAACAGCGTGGATTGCCAAAACGGTTTCTCTCGGTATGGTTCGTGAGCTTGGACCTGTAATTGCGGGATTATTACTTGCTGCACGCACAGGTGCTAAAAACACATCAGAATTAGGCGCTATGCAACTAAGTGAACAAATTGATGCTTTAAAAGCTTTCGGCGCCAGTCCGATTGAAAAATTAGTTATACCACGCACAATAGCGGCGCTTGTAATGTTTTTGCCGCTTACATTGATTGCCGATATTGTTGGAATTTTTGGAGGGATGTTAGTTTCCAACCAAACTTTTCATAGTGATATTTCCGTTTTCTGGAACACTGCAATTACATCATTAAAAATGAAAGATCTTTTTGTCGGATTTTTAAAACCGATTTTCTTTGGATTTTTTATTGCTACAATCAGTTGTTACTTTGGTTTAACTACAAAGGGCGGCACAACCGGATTGGGTAAAAACACAATTAACGCAGTGGTTTATTCTTCAGCTTTGATTTTGGTTATTGATTTTATTTTTACAAAAGTTGTTTGGGAGTTGTTATAATTATTTATGATTGAATTAAAAAACATATCAATTTCATTAAACGATAACGTAATTCTTGATGATGTTACGATTAGTATTGAAATGGGAATGAATACAATTGTTTTGGGTCCAAGTGGTGCAGGTAAAAGTTCAATCCTAAAAATAATAATTGGGTTGTGGGTGCCAGATAGCGGCGAGGTTCTTTTTGAAGGAAAAAATGTTTGTAAAATGACAACCGATGAAATTCTACAATTACGTAAAACGGTTGGAATGGTTTTTCAGGGTAATGCGCTTTTTGATTCTCTGACGGTTGCGGAAAATATTCTTTACTTTTTGCCTGATAAAAAGAAATTGTCCCAGAATGAACTTCAACTAAAAATTGAAGAGCTTCTCTCTTTTGTCAATCTTTCAGGAACAGAAAATTTATATCCGGAAGAACTTAGCGGTGGGATGAAAAAAAGAGTTGCCATCGCCCGTGCGCTTGCTTTCAATCCTCAAGTCATTCTCTTTGATGAACCAACAACGGGACTTGATCCTATCAACACAGAATCCGTTTTAGAACTAAATGAAAAATTAAAACAAAATGGGATTACATCAGTTGTAGTTACCCATATTTTAGATGATGCAATTGAAGTTGGTGATAATTTTATAATCATCAATGAAGGTTCAATAATAGAAGCCGGAAGCTTGGAAAAAATACTTAGATCAAAAAATCCATTTGTGCAGGAATTTTTTAAAAGATTTATTGAAGAAAATCATAATCCATTTATTAGGATATCAAAAGAGGTTAATAAATGACGAATAAGGATACCAGGAAGTTTAAATTAAAAGTTGGATATACAGTTTTTGCTGGGTTAGTAATATTTTTTCTTTTTATCATAATGGTAGGTACAGAAGGATATTATTTTTCAAAAACTTATAATCTTAACTTGTTAGTAAAATCAACTGAAGGATTAATTGAAGGTAGTAAAGTATCACTTGGCGGATTAAAAATCGGACAGATTGATAAAATAGAATTTACAACAGTTGACAATCAGAACCTTGTAAAAATAAAGCTCGCATTACTTAAAAAATATTCCTCACAAATAACTGTTAACTCTTTTGCAAAGATCGAGACGAGTGGTTTGCTTGGTGATAAACTAATCAATATCTCACTCGGCAATCCATCGGAAAGGGCACTGAATGAAGGAGAATATTTACCGGTAAAAGAATCTTTTTCACTAGAAAGCATCTCAGATAAAGTCGAGCCTCTTATTACAAATATCAATGATGTTGTTATGAATTTAAAAATATTTACAGATACATTATATCAAGGAAAAGGCATTATAAGTGAGTTAACAAATAGCAGCAGCGGTCAAAAATTTAACTCCTTAATAAAAAACCTGGATGAATTTTCCGCGGCACTTAACAGGCAGCAAGGAACGCTCGGGAAATTAACTTATGATTCAGAACTATATAGTAACTTAAATTCACTTGTAAGTAATTTTAAATCAATTTCTGATTCCCTTAAAAGCGGAAAAGGAACGGTCGGAAAATTTCTCACGCAGGATTCTTTATACAATAAATTAAATGATTTAGCCGGCAATCTTAATTCGATCTTCTCCTCTGCTGGTTCCGACAGCACAATAATTAAAGGATTAGTGAAGGATAAAAAATTATATGTGAAGCTAAATAATTTAATTG
>DSBF01000138.1 GCA_011049495.1 Ignavibacteria bacterium | reverse complement strand
TGTGGCATAACTTTATATTGAATAATTGCCGTCGGTTTCAACCGACGGAGGATGAAAACAATAAAAGAAAAAGGGCTTTAGCCCCATTATATTATTTTTGATGGGACTTCACAAAGTGATCCCTACGGGAAAAGTCCACATAGTTAGTGATTATTTTCTCCGTCCACTGAAGTGGACGGCAAAATGCATACTTATGCAACACACTCGGCAGACAGGTCTGAGGCTACAAATTAAACCTTGAGGTTGCTGGCAGCCCTAGCAACCTTCGAGGAAAAAGTACTTTACTATAAAACTCTTACCTCGAAGGTTTATCCCAAATTTGTTATAGAGTTCTTTAAAAACTAGTTTTACAAAATTTTGCCACTTAAAAATCCTCTGATCCGGTTTGATAAAGTATCCGTTAAAAATACTTACACACCGGCATGGTCAACCGATTGGTTAACCGAAGAGGCAAAAAGAAAATTAAAAGAATATGGAATTGCGCCACCTGAAGGAAAATCCGAAGATGAATTTTATCGTGATGTAATTGCAAAACCAATTGAATGCCCGTACTGTGATTCAAGAGAAACAAAACTCACTTCACAATTCGGGTCTACCGCATGTAAGGCGCTTCATTACTGCAACTCCTGTCAACAGCCTTTTGAGCACTTTAAGTGCATCTAGGCATTTGATGTTTCTATCAAAGAACAAAATCAAGATAGTTGTCTTTAGAAATCAATTTGAATGTTGATTCCGGATAAGTCTCAGTAAAAACTTTAGGAGGTTTTATTTTTTTTATCGGATCAAATTTAATTTCGTAACTGAAAATTTTTCCATCACGTTCTTCTATTAAATCTATCTCTTGCTTATCGTATGTTCGCCAAAAATAGTAATTCACAAACTCTCGATTGTAATGATTCCGTTTTATTCTCTCTGTTACAATAAAGTTCTCAAACAGTTTTCCAATATCATCCCGTAGATCAAATATATTGTAGTTGAGGATTATTCCATTCCTAACACCATTGTCGTAAAAATAATATTTTGATTTTGCAGTTATCTCTTTTCTTAAATTTCTGCTGAATCCGCCAACTGAATAAATGACAAATGATTTTTCTAATAAATCCAAATATCTTTCTACTGTTTTTGTGTCAAGCTTTACTTGGGTTGCAAGTTCATGTATACTTACTTCGCTTCCTGCCTGAAAAGCAAGCAGCTTCAATAGATATAAAAGCTGCTTTGTTCCTTTAATCCTTTCTAAAGTTAGTATGTCTTTTAACAGGTATGATTCGACAAGCTCGGTTAAAATTTCTTTTTTTTCTTGAATTGATTTTGTTTTTATAACCTCCGGATAACTTCCATAAATAAGATACTGCTCAAGGGCTTCCTTCAATTCAAACTTGTTATTTTGATTTAGCAACTCATTTTGTGAGAAAGGAAAAAGAATTAGTGTTTTTTTTCTTCCCGTCAAAGGTTCGCCTACTTGTTGTGCAAGCTCAAATGAAGAAGAGCCTGTTGCAATAATTTGCATTTCCGGAAGATTGTCAACTAAGATTTTTAATCCGTTACCGATGTTCCTTATTTGTTGAGCTTCATCAATGGCAATTAAATCATATCCTTCCGCAAAATCTAAAATTTGCTCAAAATTTCCCGAAGAAAGTAATTGTTGAATACGAATATTGTCACCGGAGACAACCTTGTACTTCATCTTAGTCTTCTTAAGGAATTGTTTTAGAAGAGTAGTTTTTCCTGCTCTTCTCGGGCCGTAAAGAATAAGTACTTTTCCTTTATTTAAATAGTCATTAAAGTCGTAGAGCCTGTTAATCATTGTAGATATACTCCTAATATTTAGCTAAATATTTAGATTTATATTCCGAATATTATAAATAAATTCTGTTATTTCAAGTATTTTGTTGCTATTTCAATTAATCGGTTGAATGTATTAAGTCAATTAGTTTTGTTATTATTGGAATGTAATTCATTTGCTGAGACTACAATGAGAAATGCTTTCCTTTTTTTCGTAATAGTTGCTCAAATTTTTGCCCAATTTGGTAATCAAGACTCCGGCGGACCGATTCTCCCCGAGCAAGCGGCTTACGATGTGAAGTTTTACAAGATCGACTTAGAAATTAACCCCGACAATAAATTTATTTCCGGTTCTACACTGATCGTTGCCGAAGTCATTTCATCTATAGATTGTTTTGTGCTTCATCTCGATACTGTTTATAACATTAAACAAGTATTCATTAACAATGAAGCAAAATCTTTCGAACATAAAAATGGATTAATAAAAATCTCCATCGATAAGGTACAAGTTGGCGATATTTTAGAAGCCAAAGTAATTTATGAAGGGAATCCCCGCGAAGCTAAAATGCCACCATGGGATGATGGATTTGTCTGGAAGAAAACAAAAGACGGTTCGCATTGGATTGGACTGACCTGTCAAGGCGGTGGTGCCGATATTTGGTTCCCGTGTAAAGATCATCCATCCGATGAACCCGATTCTGTTTCGATAATAATAACCGCACCGGATAATTTAGTTTGCGCTTCTAACGGTAAATTAATTAGTGAAAAAAATAACGGGGATGGGACAAAAACAACCCACTGGTTTGTATCGACTCCGATAAATAATTATAACGTGAACATTACCTTAGCTCCATTTAAATTAATTGAGCATACTTACACAAGTATAACCGGTGTGGACTTCCCTGTAATGTTTTATGTATTACCGGAAAGTTATGACACGGCAAAAGTATTTACCGAACAATTTTTAGATCATCTTAAATTTTATGAAAAGTATTGCGGACCGTATCCATTCAGAGCTGATAAATACGGCATTGCAGAAACCCCTTATTTGGGAATGGAGCATCAAACAATAATCGCTTACGGCAACGGGTATAAAAATAATGAGTTCGGTTTTGACTGGCTTCATCATCATGAACTATCCCATGAATGGTGGGGTAATTTAGTTACCGCAAAAGATTGGCGCGATTTCTGGATTCATGAAGGTATCGGAACATATATGCAGGCTCTTTATGCCGAAGAGCTACATGGCAAAGCCGGGCTGCACGGTTACATGAAAACTATAAATAAATTTATGAACATCAAACCTGTTTTACTTGAAGGAAGCACTCCAGCAAGCGAAGCATATCATCCTGATATTTATAATAAAGGAGCTTGGTTCGTTCATACATTGCGATATTATTTGGGCGATGAAACATTCTTTAAAATTTTGCGAAGATGGTCTTATCCAACTGAAGACCTCGAGAAAATAACCGACGGTTCCCATTGCCGCTTTGTAACCACAGAGGACTTAATTAAACAAGCGGAAGAATTCTCAGGTAAAAAATTGAGTTGGTTGTTTGACGTATATCTGAAAAACACGAAACTTCCAAAACTTGATGCTGTATTAATTGAAAAAGATTACGAAAATGAACTCAACTTGGAGTGGATTACACCTGACGGATCAATATTTGAAATGCCGGTTGAAGTTCTTGTTGGGAATAATCTAAAGAAACTAAACATGAAAAACGGCAAAGGAAGAATTACTTTTCCTGATATGATAATTCCTAAAATTGATCCTGATAATTGGATTACAAAAAGTGAAATAAATATTAAGACGTATTCAAAGAAAGGATTTTAAGTAAGGAGATATATTTTGAAAATCATTTATACAATGACAGCAGTTTTGCTTTTATTAACTTCGTGCACAAAAGAAATTCCGGATAACCCGAAAAGATATACAAACTTATTCGGTGAGTACATGGGACAAAATGTTCCATCTACTAAAGCAGAAGTATTTGCGCCGGGGGTTATTTCAACCGGAATGTATGAAAGAGATGCGGCATTTTATCCTGATGGTTCCGAGTTTTATTACTCCGTTTTTCAAAATAACAGGGGCACTTTAGTTTATACTAAACAAATCAACGGAAGGTGGACTCTGCCAAAAGTAGTTTCATTCTCCGGAATTTATAATGATATTGAACCTTTTATAACTCACGATGGAAAGAAATTATATTTTGCATCCAACAGACCGATTGAAGGAAGCGAGCCGAAAGATTATGATATTTGGTATTCAGAAAGAATGGATGACGGCGGATGGAGCGAGCCGATTGTGCTTGGTCCCGCAGTAAATACCGAAGCAAATGAATTTTATCCATCCTTAACAGAAAATGGTGATTTATATTTTACATCCGATAATCATAAATCATTGGGCAAAGAAGACATTTTCGTATCTCGATTTGTAGATGGTGCATTTTTAGAATATGAAAACCTGGGTGATTCTGTTAATTCGGTTGATGAAGAATTTAATTCTTTTATTGCGCCGGACGGTTCTTATTTAATTTATACAACTACCGGGTTCGGCGATGGTTCCGGCGGCGGTGATCTTTGGGTTTGTTTTAGAAAGGAAGATCAAACGTGGGGCAGACCAAAAAATCTTGGAGAGAATGTAAACTCACGTTATCTCGATTTTTCTCCTTCAATAACACCGGATGGAAAATTTCTTTTCTTCTCAAGTAATCGTCTCTTAACAAGAGAATATGAAACAAGAATTTCATATGAACAAATAATCAGGGAATTTAATAATCCACATAACGGTAACGGAGATATATTTTGGGTAAGCACGGAAGTGATTCAAAATTTAATACAGCAATAACAGTAATCTTTTTTATTTTGTTAATCTTTTTCTCTGCATGCTCCTCCGAAGAAAAACAAGAATTACTCGATTTAACTTTACTGAGTGATGAATATTTGGGAGAACCATTTCCATTTACAAAAGCCGAAATTTTTCTTTATGGTTTGGTTGACGATCAACATTCGATTCAGAATGTTGCTTTTTCTCGCGATGGAAAGGAGTTTTATTTTACACGAACAACATTAGATGCCGACTCATCGACAATATTTGTCTCTTATCTTAAAAATGATTTTTGGTCTTTACCAATTCCGGCACCTTTTTCCAGTAAGTTCAACGATTCCGATCCGTTTATAAGTTATGATAATAACAGGCTTTATTTTGTGTCGGATAGACCCGCCCCCGATACAGATGAACATTATTTCGATTATAATATTTGGTATGTTGAAAGAGAAGACAGCCTTTGGGGTGAGCCGTTTTTTATTGATGAAGTCAATTCAATCGAAGATGAGTATTCTCCTTCCGTTTCTGAAAACGGAACAATTTATTTTGCATCTGCGTGTGATGAATCAGATGGATATTGGAATATATATTATGCCGAATTAACAAACGGAAAATATTCCGAACCAAGAAAATTAGACGCGCCTATTAATTCACAGTACCGCGATTTTGATCCGTACATTTTCAAAAATGAAAACAAAATTTTGTTTGCGTCAGATAGACCTGATGGTCAAGGCAGCGGTGATATTTATATTTCCGTAAAAGCTGAGGACGGTAACTGGAAAGAACCAATTAATCTAGGGGCAGACATAAACACAAATGAATATGAGTATTCGCCCTACTTAAGTTATGATAACAATTTTTT
>DSBF01000294.1 GCA_011049495.1 Ignavibacteria bacterium | reverse complement strand
TTAATGGGGAAAGGGAAATGGGCGAGTAAAGACAAACTGAGGATCGTTCTTGAAGGGATGAAAGGCGAGGTGAATATCAGCCAGCTATGTAGCCATTACGGGATCTCACAGACGCTTTATTACCGTTGGCGGGACCAGCTACTGGAAGATGGTGCTGCTGAAATGATTCTCCTTATTGGCTGACATTTCATGAGAATAGATTATTTATATTGACTCAACCCGTACTCAAATTAAACGAGTAATCTGATGAAACTTGAGAAGTAAAGTTTTGAATGTAGGGTTATGCCTGATTTCTTCATCTTTCCAGAGTCGCTTTGCTTTCGGGGGACCATTCAAAGTTTTTTTCAAGAAGAGAACAGGGGAACTCAGGACAGTCGGCGCAGGTTGCATATCCTTTTGGATGGGCGCATTGCCTGATGGAGCATTCCCTGCAGAATTTAAAGACTCTTTTTGAATCTGCACTGCACCCGTCACAGACCAGGGTTTCTACGGTTAAAGGGTAGTCGGGGCCGCCCCACTCTTCGAGCAAAGCTTCCAGCTCTTTTTTATCTTTCGATTATGTTGCTTTGTAAGCGGGACATTCACAGCAATCCAATCAGCAATAAGCGTAGAGATGGGCCATTGTTCTTCCTTGATGAAAAGTTGATGAGAGACCCTCTGCTCATCGGGTTGCCGTTATATAAGCAGCCCGTTATGAGACAAGTGAGATCAGGATTCTGTTTCATGGGCTTTTTTTTTCATTTTAGGGGGATTGCCTGATTGACAGGCGTATTTCTGCCAATACCATAGAAGGTGAAAATCATAACTTAGCGCGCTGAGTGGAGAAAGGAGGTGAATATGGAAAAAAACATTTTATTATTACAGGGTTTATCTGTAGAAGATATTCAGGAGGAATTGCATGCTTTTGGAAGTTGCTCAAGTAGTGCAATAGCTTGTTGTTGTACAGGTGGAGAGAAGATTTGAGTATGAATATTCCGGAATTATAAAAAACAAGGAGGTAATAGTGAGTACTTCGATTCTTAAATTGCAAAAACTTCCTTTTGAGCAGGAAGAGCTAAACGTTACTGCTGGAGGAAGTGCTACAAGTAGTTTAGCGATGTGCTGTAATGGGATGGTGGGAATTGGTCAACAGAAATAGTAGAAAAATATAGAGGGGGTTACTACCCCCTCTAACCAAGTGGAGTAAAAATGAGTTATTTTAGAAATAAGCGTCATTTAAATAAATATTTTTATGCGCAAAATGCTGGCCTATTTTACGAAGAGTTCGATAAAAAATACAATCCATCTGATGAATTTTGTTCAATTGTAAAGTTGGGTTTGAATAATAACTGGCAGATTGTTAGAGATGGTATTTGGTATCATGCTTTCCCAAAGACTTACAGGTTTCCAGTACAAGGATGGAAAATTCATATTTCGTCACGAATAGATAATTCTGAAAGAGTATTGGTAAAAGTTTCGTCATTACTTGAGAAAAATGAAATAGCATTTAAATTTGCTCTTGATTTAAATGTTCTCATGACAATAAATTTTAAGAACTGGTATAGAGGAGCGTCAGGGAAGTTTATTACTATATACCCACAAAACATGCATCAGTTTTGTCAAATAATCCAACGTCTCCACGATGAACTGGAAGGCGAAGAAGGACCTTATATACTTTCCGACAAAAGGTATAAGAATTCAAAAGTAGTGTATTATCGCTATGGGGGGATTGTTAATAATCAAAGATTGCTTATTACAGGGGAAAAAGAACCGGCAATCTATGATCCAAAAGGTGAGCTTATCGAGGATGAAAGAACCCCATTTTTCAATCCACCTTCTTGGGTTTCTGATCCCTTTGTTAACGTAGGTGAAAAAGAGAATAAAGCACAAGAAGCTATTGTTCTCAATAATAGGTATGTTGTGAGAAAACCGATATCATTTTCAAATTCAGGTGGAGTCTATTTAGCAAAGGATAGAAAATCTAACCAAAATGTTATTATTAAAGAAGCACGTCCGTCCACGAATATGGAAAAAAATGGTCTAGACGCAGTTCAACTTTTAAAAAAAGAATATCAAATATTGAATATGTTAAAAAATACCAAATTTGTTCCCGACCCTATTGATTTATTCCAAGAGTGGGAAAATTGGTTTCTCGTGGAAGAATATATAACTGGCGTAGACCTGAGAACAATGTTTTTAAATAATAATCCTTTACTAAAAGTTTACCCGACAAAAGCTATGTCTTCAGATTTTTATAATTTATTTAGAACAATATCTGACAAATTAATTTTAATAATAGAAAGTCTACATAGGAAGAACATTATTCTGGGAGATATGTCTCCTTACAATATTATTGTTGACCCCATGACATTAGATTTGAAAATAATTGATTTGGAAGCTGCAATGAGGATTGGGATAGATAAATTTCATTCATTGCATACACCTGGATTTAGGCGCGTGGAGAATTTGTTCAAAAAAATACAAACAAAAAATGATGATTATTACTCATTGGCTACAATTTTGTTTTACTTAATATTTCCTATCAATGTTTTTGATTATTTGAATAAAGATTTATATCAAAAGGTTTTTCCCAAGATAATCAAAGACCTGGGATGGCCCAAAAGATCCTGTTCCAATATTATTCAATTAACAAAGGGTTGTGAAATAAATAATGTAAATATTATTCCAAAAAGAAAGGGGACAATTAAGACTCCAGATTATAATGATTCTATCTCCAAGACTGCTGTAAAAAAGATAATAACAGAGATGGGAGAGTTCCTTATTCATCACATGCGCACTGAAAACAAAGATTTTCTATATCATTCAGATCCCTTCATGTTCAGAACCAATCCGCTTTCATTTGGTTTTGGGGCTTTGGGGGTTCTGTTCTCATTAAGAAAATGTAATATTGATATTCCAAATTATTCAATAGGTTGGGTTAAACAAAAAATTCATAATATTCATCCAGATGATTATTCTCCTGGTTTTTTCACTGGCTTATCAGGTATAAGTTATGCTTTAGCTGAAATTGGATTAATTGTGGAGGGCGAACAGATATTAAAAATGGCTATGAAACACCCATTATTGGCAGACAACCATTCTTTATATTATGGTATGGCCGGAATTGGATTAATAAATTTATACTATTATTGGATCAATAAACGAAATTATTATTTAGACAATGCATTAGAAATAAGTAAAAAATTGCTATCAAAAACTAATGTAATAGATGGAGTTTTTTCTTGTAAAACAAAGGGAGAAACATCAATTGGCTTAGGATATGGACATAGCGGAATAGCTTTGTTTTTTTTGAGATTATATCAAATAACAGGTGACGAAAAATATCTAAATTATGGGAAAAAATATCTTCTAAGTGACTTAGACTATTGCAAAATAAGTGAAGATAGTGTGGTCAGTATCCCCGGCTCAAATAAAAATAGTACTTTGGAGCCTTATATTGAGGAAGGAAGCGGCGGAGTATTAAAAGTAATTTTGAGATATCATAAATATTATAAATTTGATCCACTAAATGAAATGGTCAATGATATCTATAGGAAGTATTCTGTTTTTTGTGGATTACAGTTTGGACTGGCAAGTTTTGTTGATGTTTTTATTGATCTTTACAGGTATTTAAAGGAAAAAAAGTTTCTTTCTATGGCAAAGCGCCCAATCGCAGGAATAAGAGATTTGTATTTGCTGAAATACTCCACGGGATATGCTACCCCGGGTGATGGGTTGTTCCGAATATCATGTGATTATGCTACAGGGGTTGCCGGAGTCATGAGAGCCTTATTTCGATATGTCCATCGTGATCCTGCTGACTATTTCTTAGATGAGGTAGATAGATGAAATATTTTCTAATTTTATTGGATAAGAAAAAAACAGAGTTTTTCTTATTGACGTTATCTCAGTGTATTTTGTTTGGGATTGAAGGAATTGCTCATCCACTCTTACTGAAGTATATCTTCGATGAAGGGATAATAAAAAACGATTTTAACACGTTTATCATTTTAATAGGATCGTATTTTATATTAGGAGTAGGTCTTAATTTATTTTTCTACCGGTTTTCGTTGTGGAGTAAGACTTTTGAAAATCGAAGTGAGCAAGATATGATAATTGCGATGTTGAATGCTTATTTTAAGAAAAAATACAATTATATTCTAGAAAAAAAGGAAGGCTTTTTCATTAATAGAGTCTATAACGATGTCACCGAAGGGTTTATTCCTTTGACTGTTTTGATAAGAAGTTTAGCTGCACAAGTAACCCGAGTGATTATGTTGATTAGTGTTTTGATATATTTGTCATGGAAAGCAGCCCTTCTTTTAGTGATACTCATTCCCATCGTTTCCATCTCAGCAAAAAGAATAGGCCAAAAAATAAAGACTATTACCCAATCAGAAAGAGATGCACAAGGAAATTTTCTGGAAATTCTTTCATCCGCATTGTCATCATTTCGTCTTGTCAGAATATTTGGTTTGTTTCATAGTGTTGGAAATTTATGTAATGAAAAAATAAATAAATATTTATCACACTCATATTCAAACCATAGGTATATTAAGCAATATGAGACAATGAATTCACTTGTCATGAATGTTTCAGATTCGTTAACGATTTTTGTCGGTACACTGATGGTGTTAAAAAAGCAGATTTCGTTCGGTTCTTATATTGCTTTTGTCAACACATTTTGGCGGGCTGTAACAGGAGTCATGAATGTGATTAAGCCTTTTGCCGAATTGAAAAGGCTCTTGACAGTAAATGAAAGATTATTTGCTTTTCTCAATGAAGAGGAAGACAAAAGAGTTGAAAATAGTCGATCAACTGGTAACATGGTCATTCTCAATGATGTGAGTTTTTCGTATGGATGTAAAAGGGTTTTGAAGGATTTTAATTTAATAATAGAAAAAGGCAAGAGAGTTCTGATTAAAGGTCCTAATGGATCCGGAAAAACAACATTAGCAAATATCATTTCAGGATTATTGAATCCTGACAAAGGGAATGTGATTTTACCTCAAAGAATAAGTGGTATCACCTTGCCGATTATGTTTCCTCCCATAAAAGTTTCTGAATTATTGAAAGATCAAGATATTATTAATGAATTAGGCATTCAATACCTTAAAACCCGGGATTTAAGAAGCTTGTCTATGGGAGAAAAACAAAAAGTCCTTGTTGGTTTTACATGCTCACAAAAAGCTGATCTGTACATCTTTGATGAACCAGTTTCAAACGTCGAACAGGAAAGTGTATTAAAAATATTGGATTTCATTTGGGCAAAAACGCAAGGCAAAAGTGTTGTTGTTATCATGCATAAAGAGGAAGTATATTATGAAAAGTTTGATCAGATTATAAGCTTGACTTGTAAAAATGAATTATGTCAAATGACAGAAGGATTTTGTGAATCTGATTAAGTCCCTAAAGTGGTGTAAAAAGGAGTGAGCCACGTCTCGACCTCTGTTAGAATGGATTAAAGAACAACTAACAAGGAGGAAGAGTCATGGCTCAAGTGAATATTACCTTGGAAATG
>DSBF01000134.1 GCA_011049495.1 Ignavibacteria bacterium | reverse complement strand
TGACCCGCGTTTACGGTTCTATAATCTTTACTTTGAAGCCCGAAAAGTATTTGATATTGCAACTGTTAGAATCGGTAGACAATCTTTGTTTAACAGTGTTGCCGGTGGTCTTTATGATGGTATTAATCTTCAATTAAGACACGGCATTTTCAAAGTTGAAGGATTTTACGGAGGTAATGTTCCGGCATATCAAAAAATGGAGTTAACAGATGATTGGTCAAACGATTACGTTTTGGGTGGTGAACTTACTGCTTATCCCACTGAAGAATTAAGAGTAGCAGTGAACTACACAAACAAAAATTTCAAAGCTCAAGATTATGATGCAATTCGATTAAACGAATTCAACATCTTAGATACTATACTAATAAAAAGAGCTTCCAATCAATTTGAATTTTTAGGTGCAGACGTATCTTATAATCTTCCAAAAATTATTGAAGCACATGCACGGTATAATTATGACCTGAATTTTTCGCAGACTTCCAAGTTTGAGATATCCACCAGATATTCTCAGATAGAGGATTTCGGCATTTCACTTTATTATAATTATCGTGAACCGAAGATTAGATATAATTCGATTTTCTCTGTATTCAATTATACGAACACCCAGGAAATCGAAGGAGGAATTGATTATAAGTTCAGCAGCTTTATTACTGCTTATGGTAAATTCGGTAATGTTACTTATGAAGACGAGAATTCACAAAGATTAACCCTTGGTGTAAATACAACCTACGGATCGGCAAGTTTCAGAAAAACATTCGGGTATGCCGGCGAGCTTGATGCAATTTCTGTTTATACCGCACGCTCTTTTGCAGACGGATTTGTTACTCCTCAAGTAGGATTAACTTACACAAGCTACAAACTATCGGCAGATTCCGAAACAAACTCACTACTTGCAGTTTTAGGAGGAGTTAATCTACGTCCATGGAGAAATCTTTCTTTTGATCTTCAAGGACAATTCGTTAACAACAAAATTTATGATAACGATTTTAGAATTCTCTTTAAAATCAATCATTGGTTTAACACTAACTTTTAGACTAATTATGAAAAAATTATATGCTTACTTAGTTGTTCTACTTTCGACGGCAATTTTTCTATTTGCAGTTGCATTTACTACAAACGATGAACCGGAAGAAAGAACAAACAAAGACATTATCATGTTTTCGCATTCGCTGCATGCCGAATTAAGTGACTGTGAATCATGCCATACAGGCGTTGCCGAAAGTTTATCTTTAAGCGATAGACTGCTTCCGGAAAAAGATGCATGTGCAATGTGTCATGATGTTGAGGATATGGATGCCTGCGGTACTTGTCATTATGAAGATGTATATGAACCGATGATTCAAAAAAAATCGAAATTATTATTCTCGCACAAGTTTCACATTGATGAAGAAAATTTAGAATGTATGGAATGTCATAAAGGATTTGAAGAGATTGATTACAGTTTTCAATCATCTCAAGCAAATCCGCCGATGATGCAGTGCTATTCGTGTCATAATGATAATTCAGTTGCCACAAACGCTTGCGAGGCATGTCATATTTCTACGGTTGATTTACTCCCTGACAATCACAAAACAGCATCGTTCTTTAAGAATCACAAATTCACTGCAATGGCAGCAAATGCCGATTGTGCAATGTGTCATGACAATGTCTTTTGCGAAGATTGTCATGTTTCCACAAATGTTATTACGGAAACCAATTTAGCCGACAATTTTTATACGCCGTATTCTCCTCATACTTATATAGATAATGAGAAGAAACAAGTAATCAACCGTGTACATGATTTGAATTACCGTTTCTTGCACGGCATTGATGCTAAAGGCAAAACAATGGAATGCCAAACATGTCATGAAACAGAAACATTTTGTGCAGCTTGCCATGCATCAAACAATGAAGATTTTGCATCCTCGGGAATCTTACCGGCGTCTCACTTAGCACCAAACTTTGTTATGATTGGTGTGGGATCGGGTGGCGGCGAACATTCCCGTTTAGCAAGAAGAGATATTGAAAGGTGCGCTTCATGTCATGATGTTCAGGGTGCAGATGCAAATTGTATTATGTGTCACGTAGATCCCGATGGTATTAAAGGTACTAATCCTAAAACTCATACAATCAATTTTATGAGCAGTACTAACGGTGATTGGCATAACGATGCCGGTTCGGTTTGTTATAATTGCCATACCGATGCAAATGCTTATCCCGGCGGAAATCCGAATTTCGGTTTCTGCGGTTACTGTCATAATAAATAAGATTAATTCAACAGGTAAACAATGAAATACATTATTTCGTATTCAAGTTTATTACTTCTTGCAGCACTTCTATTTTGGGGATGTGCTGAAATAAGAGACGATATAACAGCACCGCAAGAAGTAAAAGTTCACGGCAAAGATGCGATGAATGCTAATTCCGATAAGTTCCATTCTTTCCTTGTGAAAGATGAAGGAATTTACAATTGCCAGACTTGTCACGCAGCAGATTATTCCGGCGGTATTACCAATTTTAGTTGTTCCGATGTTTATTGCCATCCAACTATCACTGTTCATCAAGAAGGTATAAAAAATCCATACTCGGAAAATTTTCATGGGTTGTATATTGCAAATACCGATTCATTTTATGAATGCCAAAGCTGCCACGGACCGCTTTGGGCTGGAGGTGTAATAACGCCCGGCTGTGAATCATGTCATAAAGGAATTGGAGTACATACCGATGGAATAAAAAATCCAACAAGCGAAGATTTTCACGGTAACTTTATTAGGGTTAATGGTTGGGATATGCATATGTGCAGTCAGTGCCATGGCGAAGATTACGGCGGCGGACTTACTAGCACGACATGTTTAACATGTCACAGAAGCGAAAACGGTCCCGAATCATGCAACACATGCCACGGTAATTTCTCGGATCCGACTCAAATTGCACCACCCCAAGGTACTAACAACGAGACAAGTACAACTGCTGCTGCTGTCGGTGCACATCAATTACACTTACATGGTATTGCAATTGCACAAAACGTTGCATGTAATGAATGTCATATTGTTCCATCTGAATTCAAATCGGCAGGACATATTGACGGAACTCCAAGAGCTGAATTGACATTTGGTGCATTCACGAATTTGGGACCTTCACAAGCATATTATGATTTTGATGAATTGACATGCCAGAATACATACTGCCACGGTAATTTCGAGTTCTTTGCTTCCGAATCTCAATATCCGTTCGCATATACCGGGGAAAAGATGGAAGGCAATAACTTTAGTCCGATATGGAATAAAGTTGACGGAACACAAGCTGCTTGCGGTACGTGCCATGGTGAAATTGATTCAAACGGTCAATTGATCTCAGCATTACCTAAAGGTCATTACGGTGATTTCAGCTTAACAACATGTGCTACTTGTCATCGTGGTGTTGTAAATGAAAATGGTGAGATTATTGATCCTACAAAACACATTAACGGTCAAATTGATGTGTTTGATTAATCCTCAATCTTAATATTAAGTTAGAAAAAGCCGCCTCGTGCGGCTTTTTTTGTACAAAATCTTAGTTCATTCCATAATTATCAAATTATATTTGAAAGTAGCCGCCGACATCTGTCGGCGTGAGTATGGTAATGTAACCGCTGACATTTGTCAGCGTGCATACATAGCTCGTAATCTTTAATTCTTCTGATTTTTTTAGATATATCGAGAAATTGTCACCGCAGACGTAAAGCCTGCCTGACGGCAGACAGGTCTGCGGCTACAAATCTTCAACGTTGCTTGCTAACAAAGCAACCTTCAAGGAAAAAGTACTTAAGCAGCAAACTATTGCCTCGAAGGTTTGTTTAATTACCATCAATAAGAAAGAATAAGTCCACATATCCCATTTATAAGAAGCTAATTTTGGGAAATAATTCTGTACTCGTTTTAAGTTTATAATACATTATTGGCATAAAACATCATGAAAATAGATTTACCTTATCTCATTGTAATAAAATAAGTTAGAAGGAAGAAATCCGCATCATCCCGCAATAATAGATTATCAATTCATCTTATTTTTGTATAATTTTGAATTTTGATAGAACTAAGTTTGGCACGTTAATAGCGTTAAATTCAGCAATCCAAAAGAGGAAAAATGATATCCGCAATTCACACATTGAACATTATACTGCCTATTCTTTACGGGGCAACTTTTGTTGTTTACCTGTATGATTTTATTAAAGACACAAGGTCAATGTCCGACTCAAAGAGAATTTTTCTCTTCCTTACTTTGATGATTCACATATTCTATCTTCTTGCAAGAACAATTGAATTTGACCACACCCCAATCACAAATAAATTTGAGATCTTTACTCTTTTGGCTTTCTCAATTTCATTCTCGTATTTTGTTTTGGAATTACTGACCGATGTAAGAGGCACAGGGTTATTTATAATCTTATTTTCTTTTATCTTCCAAATTATATCTTCACTTTTTATAGAAGATTTATTTGAAGTTGCCGAAGTGTTGCGCAACAGATTACTTGGTTTGCATGTTGTAAGTTCAATGCTCGGTTATTCAGGTTTTACTCTCTCTGCAGTCTACGGAATTCTTTACTTAATGATGTATAACGAAATAAAGATGAACAAATTCGGACTTATATTTAAAAGACTGCCAAGCCTTGAAACACTTTACAAGCTTTGTTTCTATTCGGTACTAATTGGTTTTGTTTTGTTAACATTCGGTGTTGTCATTGGAGTTATCTGGCTTCCTTCGGCATTCCCGAATTTTAGTTATTCTGACCCGAAGTTGATAACAACAGGAATCGTTTGGTTGATCTTCGGATTTTTGGTTGCGGCTAAATTTATTGCCAACTGGCATGGTAAAATTGTTGTTAACATTGCTTTATTTGGTTATTTAATTATGATTCTTTCAATTGTATTAACAATAATTTTTGCCAATAGTTTTCATTCATTTTATTAATAAGTAGTAAGTTTATGAACTTAGTAGGTATATCAATAAATCATAAAACGGCACCAATTGAATTAAGAGAAGCTCTTCACTTAAGTCAGGACGAGATTATTGATTTAATTCCGAAACTTAAAAAAGATTTGTTCGAAGACGGATTTATTCTATCAACATGTAACCGAACCGAGATTTTCGGAACTTCAAAGAAAAGTTTATTACACCACAAAGAGTTAGAAGAATTTATTATAAGACACAAACCTGTTAAGGGAATTCAACCTGAACACTTTACCAAATATTTCTCATGTGCTGCGGTTAAACATATTTTTTCGGTTGCTTCCGGAATTGACTCATTAATAATCGGAGACAGTCAAATTTTAGGTCAACTAAAAGATGCATTCCAAAAATCCAAAGACATGCATTTTTCCGGTTCAATTATCAAACGAGTATTTGATTCTGCAATCCGTGTTGGTAAGCGTGCAATTAAAGAAACATTAATCGGCGAAGGAGCAGTAACCGTAAGTTATGCAGCAGTTCAAGTTGTTGAAAAAGTTTATTCTAATCTCGATAAAAAGAGTGCGCTTGTAATC